>CAMBGA010000122.1 GCA_945866095.1 Spirosoma fluviale | reverse complement strand
TACTTTCTGAAGTGCGCGCTTAATTAAATTCAACAAACCCAATTGGTCTTTTTGAATAATATCCTCCCCCTTTTGCAAAGCTTCTTTAAAGTATTTAGAGTCTAGGATTCTGTTAATAAAACTCATATTACGGGTCATAAATTAGATTTAAACTTTTAAATATACTAAAATCATTTTAAAATTTTAGTTGTATTATCCTTATTCGTCAGGTTAACGAAAAAATCATTTAATTATTAGCTCTTTTGTCGTAATTTTAAAAAAATTTTTGAACCAATTAATACTAAATTTATTAAAAATGAAAATTACCGTAGTAGGAGCAGGTGCTGTTGGAGCCACATGCGCTGACAATATCGCAAGAAAAGAATTAGCAGATGAATTAGTTTTATTAGATATCAAAGAGGGTGTCGCTGAAGGAAAAACATTAGACATGTATCAAACAGCCAGCTTATTAGGTTTTGATACTAAGCTAATTGGGTCTACAAATGACTATACAAAAACGGCTAATTCTGATGTCGTTGTGATCACATCAGGTTTACCACGTAAACCGGGAATGACGCGTGAAGAATTAATTGGCGTTAATGCAGGAATTGTGAAAAGTGTTGTTGAAAACATACTTAAGTATTCTAAAAATCCGATTATCGTGATTATTTCAAATCCGATGGATACCATGACATATTTAACCAATTCGATAGCTGGATTGGATAAGCACCGTATTATTGGAATGGGTGGCACATTAGACTCAGCTAGATTTAAATGTTATTTGGCCAAAGCCATGGATGTTTCCATCAATGACATTTCAGGTACGGTAATCGGTGGACATGGAGATACGACCATGATTCCATTAAAACGTTTAGCTACGTATAATGGAGTACCGGTAAGCCAATTTTTAGATGCGGAAACGTTGGATAAAGTGGTAGCAGATACGATGGTCGGCGGAGCAACCTTAACAGGTCTTTTAGGAACATCTGCTTGGTACGCACCAGGAGCTGCAGGAGCTGCTTTAGTAGAAGCCATTGTGCGAGATGAAAAAAAGATCATGGCTTGTTGCGTTCCTTTGGATGGAGAATATAATCAAAAAGACATTTGCTTAGGCGTTCCGGTCATTTTAGGCAAGAATGGTTGGGAAAAAATCATTGATTATAAATTGACTGAAGAAGAACAAGCTACATTCAATAAATCAGCCGATGCGGTAAGAAATATGAATGCGGTTTTAGAAACACTTTCTTTATAAGATCTTATCTTGAGCTATTTAAAAAGCCTGTCATCTAGATGACAGGCTTTTTTGTGTAAAAGAAAAATATTTTACTTTGATCTGATGGCGATCACTGGATCCATCTTAGCGGCAACCCAAGCCGGTACAATACCTGATAAAATGCCTATAAAGCTAGAAATAAGCAATCCTTTACTAATATTTGAGAATGTCAATTGGAGTGGCAGTGCATCCTGCGGTATATAGGTAATGAGTACAACAAGACCTATGCCAACTAATCCCCCAATCAAGCTTAAGAATATAGCTTCAAACAAAAATTGGAATAAAATAAAATAATTCTTGGCACCTAAGGATTTCTGAATGCCAATAATATTAGTCCTTTCTTTGACCGATACAAACATAATATTCGCAATACCAAAGCCACCAACCAATAATGAAAATCCTGCAATCAGTGATCCCGCTATATTTAATGCGGCAAATATTCCATCAAAAAATTGATTTAAACCATCTAATCGGTTCACCGAAAAGCTAAGCTCATCTTTAGGCTTTATAGATCTTAATCCCCTCATCAATCCAGTTACTTCCCCCTCCATATTCAATTGGCCCAAATCCGAATCAAATGCTTTTAGCGCAATGTCAGGCGAGGGTCTATCTTTTTGAAAGATGGACGAATACGTCGAATAAGGAATGAATACTTTTTCATCCGGAGTTCCCCCAAAGCTTAAAATGTCAGTTCCCTTTTTTTCAATGACGCCTATGATAGTAAATTTTATTCCGTTCAGCTTGATCACCTCTCCCACCGCATTAGAGCTTAATTGTAAGTTTTCAGCAACCAAGGAACCAATGATACACACGTTCATTCCATTTTCTGATTCTATAGGCAAAAAATAACGGCCAGAAGCAATCGGGATATTGGCGATTTGATTATAATCATAACTAGCTCCCGTCATATTGACATCCATACTATTACTACCTTTTGACGCCGTTTTGGTATTTCCGTTGTCAATGATGGCAATTGCCTGGGCTGACTTCAAATTTTCTTTCAAAAATTTAAATTCTGAGTATTTCATGTCGGGCCGATTGAAATACTTCCACCACGGATAATTATTCTCCATAATCCAAGGCCATTTACCCAGGTAAAAAACACCCGCTCCTGAAAATGAGTCTATTTCTGATCGAATATTTTTATTGAGCGAATCCACAGCCGTAAATACGGCGACTATCGCGAAAATACCTACACTGACACCTAAAAGAGAAAGTGTAGTCCTTAATATATTGGATCTTAAGGCCTGATAGGCAAACAAAAAACTTTCCCAAACTTGAATTAAAAATATCATACATAATGGATTCAACCCAAAATTACAATTATTAGTGAAACCTTGTATGAATAGTTGATGAATAGAAAATATAAACTCTAAATGGTTCTATGAAGGTAAGATTGGATTTTGTAATTTTGAGCTTTGTCGAATAGCGTTATGATTTGGAGTCATTCAGAATTAGAAAACTTAACCATTCATTTTGAAGGAAAATTATATTTTGATCAATCTCAAAATGCTGAGATTGCACGTAAAATATATTCTACGGATGCCTCTGTATATCAAGTAAAACCCAGTGCCGTAGCTATTCCAGCGAATGCTAAAGATATTAAACGGCTTATCCTTTTTGCAAAAAAACACAAAACCTCCATCATTCCTAGGGGAGCAGGTACCTCCTTAGCGGGTCAAGTCGTAGGGGATGGGATCGTTATGGAAGTTGCTTCCAGTTTGAGTAGAATCATACTTTTAAATAAAAAAGAAAAATCCGTTTGGGTAGAACCCGGAATTATAAGGGATGATTTAAATAAACAAATTGAACAATCAGGTTTGTTTTTTGGTCCCGAAACATCGACGGCCAATCGAGCACTTTTAGGTGGCATGTTAGGGAATAATTCCTGCGGATTACACTCCATTGTTTGGGGGAATGTCAGAGACCATTTAGTAGAAACGCGAGCTATTTTATCTGATGGAACCGAAATACATACACATCCACTGAGCAATGAAGAATTTTATAAAAAAACTTCATTAAATAACTTAGAAGGACATATTTATAAGGAAATACATCGAATATTAAATAATCCAGAGCTTCAAAATCAGATTAAAACTCGCTTTCCAAAGGCAGAAATAAAAAGAAGAAATAGTGGATATGCACTAGATACTTTAATCGATATGCAACCCTTTAATCCAACGGGCCAACCCTTTAATTTATCTGCATTATTTGCCGGATCGGAAGGAACGCTCGCCATTGTTCATTCGATGAAATTGAATTTATTGGATTTACCTGCAAGTGAAGTGGCACTTATTTGTATTCATTGCCATAGCATACAAGAATCTTTACAAGCTAATATTGTAGCGCTCACACATGAACCTACCGCATCTGAATTAGTGGATGATTATATCCTCTCTTTTACCGAAAATCATCCAAATTTTCAAAATGATCGTGATTTCATCGAAGGAAAACCTGCCGCTATTTTAATGGTCGAGTTTAGGTCTACGACCACAGAAGAGCTAAATAAGCAAGTAAATGCGTGTATTCAGAGCTTAAAAGATTCCAAAATAGGTTACGCCTACCCAGTACTTGATAAAAATAATGTAGATAAAGGTTGGGGCATTAGAAAGGCCGGTTTGGGTTTGATTAGAAATGCAATTAGTAAGAAACAACCCGTCAATTTAATTGAAGACTGTGCGGTCTCCCCAACAGATCTTCCTAATTATGTAGCTGAAATACAGGCCTTATTAGCTAAACATAAAGTCGATGCTGCCTATTATGCACATGCTGGAGCTGGTGAATTGCACATCGAGCCCTTTTTAGATATAAACTCTCAAGAAGGCAAAATACTTTTTCGAAGCATTTTAAGCGAAACCGTTGACATATTAATAAAATACCAAGGGTCATTAAGTGGCGAACATGGGGATGGTCGATTAAGAGGTGAATTTATTGAGAAAATGATGGGTAAGGAATTGCTAAATCTTTTTAAAGAGATCAAGCATATTTTTGATCCTTACCAAATACTTAATCCTGGTAAAATTGTGAATAGCCCTCCAATGGATGAGGAATTTAGAATTTCAAATTCAGACGAGTATCAAATAAAAAGTTTTTTCAATTATGGGGATTTCGAAAATCCACTTAGATTAGCCGAAAAATGCTCAGGTTCAGGGGATTGCAAGAAAACAGCCTTAACGGGAGGAACCATGTGCCCAAGTTTCATGGCGACACTAGATGAAAAAGATAGTACTCGGGCTAGGGCCAACATGCTCAGACAGATATTATCTGAACCAGGAGAAAACCCTTTTACTAATCCTGAATTAAACGAAATCTTGGATCTTTGTCTTTCTTGCAAAGGATGCCAAACTGAATGCCCTTCCGGTGTCGATATCACCAAATTAAAAGCAGAAACCCTTCAGCAAAAATATTTAACAGATGGTATTCCTTGGCGCACAAAGCTCATTGGCCATTTTCCTATCCTGCAGAATTTAGCCAGGAAATTCGCCCCCCTGTATAATTTTCTCATTGAATTTCCATTATCCAGCATAGTCATCAAAACCATTTTAGGTTTTTCTTGGGAAAGAAGTTTACCTAAGGTCTATTTTTATTCTTTGGAAGATTGGTTCAAAAAATATGCTAAAAAATATCCTCAGGATCAATTCAAAAATGGTTCCGTTTATTTGTTTGCAGATGAATTTACTAATTACAATGAGGTTGACCTAGGTAAAAAAACAGTTCTGCTTTTAAATGAATTGGGATTTGGGGTAAAAATACCCCATGGCGTCATTAGTGGTAGAAGCTATTTGTCCAAGGGAATGTTAATCGAAGCAAAAAAAATAGCTGAGAAAAATATTGAAATATTAGCTCCCATGATACATGCTAACGAACCTTTTATTGGCATCGAACCTAGCGCCATTTTAACATTTAGAGATGAAATTCCAGATCTTGTAAGTCCCGAAATGAGAGGTTTAGCAAACCAAATAGCCAAAAATTGTTTGTTGGTGGACGAATTTTTATCCCAACAAATAAAACTCAAAAAAATAGCGAAGTCCGACTTCACTCAAGAAAGCAAAAAGATTATGTTACATGGACATTGCCATCAGAAATCGATAGCAGGACTAGTGCCAACAAGGCTCGTTTTAAGTTTTCCGGAAAATCAAGAGGTGGAACTATTGCCTACAGGTTGCTGCGGCATGGCTGGATCTTTTGGTTATGAGCGAAAGCATTATAAATTATCACAGCAAATAGCCAATTTAGTTTTATTTCCTAGGGTTTTAGCAGCAAAGGGTTCTGTCATCATTGCGTCCAATGGAACATCGTGCCGGCATCAATTAAAAGATGGAATCGAAAAAACCGGAAAGCATACTGTTGAAATTATGTACGATTCTTTAGCCCAAAAAACATTTAAATCATGATTCAATACAATATTTCAATCTTCATAGAACACGCAATAGATTCAAAAGCATTAAGTGACATTCAACTTATCATTCTTCCGCAATTAATCAATTTGGCGTATATCGACCAAGCGCATACATTTGAAATTTTGTCGCATCAAGAACCTGATTCAAAAGGGTATTCGATTCAATGTTTAATTCCCAATTTTGAAGCACACCATGGAGAAGAAATTGAAAACTTGATTTCTACTTATTTCCAACAAAAATTCCCAAATCAATTCGTTTATTTTCCAAGCCAATTAAAAAGAATTTAAGCCCACAGAATTGGGACATCTAAATACGAATTTGCTTGAGAAAAAGGTCTCTTTCCAAACCAACCTCCCCTATTGGCCGAAAGGGGTGATGGATGTGATGTTTTTATGATGTGGTGTTTACTAAGGTCTAAATCTTTTCCCAATTTTTGTGCATAATTCCCCCATAGCATAAAGACAAGACCACTCTTTCGTAGATTTAATTCATTCAAAATAAGCTTTGTAAATGAAAGCCAACCGATATTAGCATGACTCCCAGGCAACGAATCCTCCACAGTTAAAATTGAATTAATCAATAAAACTCCTTGGCCAGCCCAATGCATCAAATCCCCTGAAGCCAAAGAAACACCTAAATCAGCCTGCAATTCCTTATTTATATTTTTGAGAGAAGGCGGAAATGCAACACCCTCCGGAACTGAGAAACAAAGGCCATTCGCCTGATTTATTTGATGATAAGGATCTTGCCCTAAAATAACCACCCGAGTATCTTGAAATGAACAGGCATTATACGCATTAAAAATATGTTCGAAAGAAGGAAATATCTTCTTTTTGGGGTATTCCTCATTTAAAAAATTACTGATTTCATCGAAATGTGTACCCCATCTTGCTTCCAAAACAATATTTTTCCAGTCCTCCGCTAACCATTCATCTAAATTTAGTCTTAAATTGCTCATCAATTATATCGTATGAAAGAATCAAACACAAATAAATATATAATCTCTGTAGAAACCACATACATGGCAGATTATGAATTGCAATTGCCCTATAAATACTTTTTTACTTACCAAATTACCATCCAAAACTTATCTGATCAAACAGGCCAACTCGTCAGTCGGTATTGGGAAATAAAAGATGGGTCAGGGATAAATGAAGTGGTAAACGGTTTGGGTGTTGTAGGTCAACAACCCATTATAGAACCTGGAGACAGCTTTACCTATACTTCCGGATGTCCTTTGATTTCGGCCATTGGCAAAATGGAAGGCTATTACATATTTTTGAATTTAGCAGACAATTCGACCTTCAAGGTA
>CAMBGA010000121.1 GCA_945866095.1 Spirosoma fluviale | reverse complement strand
TTTATGCGAAAAACACTGCACCTTTGCACTCCAATTATATCGCGGGGTGGAGCAGTTGGTAGCTCGTTGGGCTCATAACCCAAAGGTCGTCAGTTCGAGTCTGGCCCCCGCTACATTGAAAAAGGTCTTCATCGAAGACCTTTTTTTATTACCGAATTTTTAAAATCAATTACCGATTAATAAATAATTTACCTTTAAATAATTCATTTAACATTTCTAGATTACAATTTATTAGGTTTAGATGATTTAAATAAATTATAAAACCAAAAATGAGAACAGAGATAAAATTGCCTGGCATCGCAAATTGTCCCATTAAAGATATTATTTATATAGAGGGAAAGGGGAATTATAGTTTGGTCCATTTGGCTACTAAAAAAGAAGTTTATATAGCTAAGACTTTAAAAAAATTTGAATCGCATTTCAGAATGCATAAATTCATCCGAATTCATAAATCCTATTTGGTCAATCAAGAAAATATTCCTTCCACTGGCACATCCAATTTCACTCATATTGCTACATCACTAGGAAACAGATTACCCATTTCAAGGCGAAAATTAGCCTACGTTAGGCAAAAATTATCATAAAAAAAGGGCCTAAAGGCCCTTTTTTTATTCTATCTCTTATTAAGATTACTTACCGCTAGGAGCAGAAAGTAAGTTAAAGAATTGATCCAATTTAGGAGTCACGATAATTTCAGTACGACGATTTAATTTACGTCCAGTACGGCTAGAGTTTTCTGATTGAGGCTCAAATTCACCACGACCACCTGCTGTCATACGCTCAGGATCTACTGAGAATTTAGTTTGCAATAAGCGAACAACTGAAGTAGCACGCTTTGCACTTAAATCCCAGTTATCTTTGATACAATCAGTCGAAATTGGCACAGCGTCTGTATGACCTTCCACTAAGATATCTAAGTCCTTGTGGTCATTTACTACTTTAGCTACTTTAGCCAAAACAGCTTCAGCCTTAGTATTTACAACAGCACTACCAGAGGCGAACATCAATTTATCAGAAATTGAGATATAAACAACTCCCTTTTTAACTTCAACCGTAACATCATCATCATTAATATCGGCCAATGAACGCTTTAAATTCATTACTAACGAAAGATTAATTGAGTCTTTACGTTGCATCGATGAATTCAAGTCTTTAATGTATTTACCTTGATCATTTAAGGCTTCCAAAGATTTACGAATACTTTCAGCACCCGATTTGTTGATTACAGATAAATCAGATAAACGATCTAACAAATTAGTATTTGTTTTTCTCATGTAATCCAACTGCTCCTGAACGGATTTCAATTGATTGTTTTTTGCCTCAAGATCCATATCTCTTTTCTTGATTTCTCCCTGAAGACTAGCTGTCAAAGATTGGCAATCAACTAAGTTTGCTTTAGCCTTAGATAAAGCCTGATCGCTACTCGTTTGTAATTCTGTCAAACGTGACTGTAAGTCGGCCATTTTCTTTTTACTAGAACAAGAAAAAAAGAAAGGCATTAACGCAAGTACCAAAAGTAATTTTTTCATGGTAATTATTTAATTGTGTAGTTTAGAATATTCTTTATTAATTAACAATAGTGCAAAAATATAAATCTATAACACAAAAACTATCCTTATTCTAAAAAATATTGCAAAAAAAGGCTGTTTTTATTCATCGGTAATAATTCTTCAATGGAACGAGATCACAATTTATGATTTAATCGCTCTAAAATTTTAACCGTATCTTCATCTAATAAAGAATTAATGGATTCCATTACTTCAAAAAAGTGATCTAGTTTTTCTTTGCCAAGTCTATCATATACAATTTCATTAAATAAAATAACTCCTTGGCGTGCTTGGTCTCTCTTTTTCTTACCCAATTCCGTCAAAAATATTTTCACAACCCGCTTATCTTTAAAATTTGCTTCGCGTCGAATCCATTTCTTGTCTTCGAGTGTTTTTAGCATACGTGTCAAACTTCTAGACTCAAGACCTAAAGCAGGTGCAATTTTAGTTGCCGAGGTTCCATTTTTATCAATGTGCAATAAAGCATATCCTATAGCCATCGTCATGTCAAATTGGGCAGCATAGGTATTATACATCCTGCTAATCGCATTCCAACCCGTTTTAATCTGAAAATCGACCGTATTCTCTGCTTTCATATAAAGTATGTTTAGCATACCAATTGTAAATTTGGGTCAAAAAAAAATAGGATGCAAGCATCCTATTTTACAATTGACTATTTCAAAACTTATTGAATTCGATTCCCCTTCATTCTTTTGCTACTAACTTTTAAACCTGAAAAGGAAGATTTCATAATTTCTAATCTAATTTTTGATTTATTGTACAACAAATATTTATTGCCATCATATATTAATCGACTAAATGTGGTACTACCAGATTCGTCGACCAATTGATAAAAATATTCTCCTCTTTCGCCTAATGTGGGCGCAAAGTGTAAACTTTTTGCTTCACCAGCACCTGATTCAAAAGAAATAAGTAGATGATCCTGTGACTGCTTAACCAAAAGTCCGGGCGTTTGTTTCTCGAGTGTAATTCGATTGATGGATTTACCATTGACAATAAGGACTTTCCCGGATTTGACATTCGCCTCAGAAGCATTTAACTCACGCTCTAGAAACAAGGGATTGTCATTATAAAATTGGATTTTCTCTAAAGGCAATTGGTTTTCTTTAATTAAAGTCATCAACGATCCCGTCAATTGCGTCTTCTCAGAACAAGAACTTAAAAAAAGAACGACTAAAAACAAAAATCCAAGTGCCCTCATAGTTTATTGAACTCCCTCTGCCAATACTAAAACTTTGTTATTTAAAACTTCGACCACCCCACCCTCAATCTGAAAAGCTTGTTTATCTGCGACAAGTTCGCCCTTTTGCAAGGTACTCACAATCGCCGCGTGATCGTTTAATATTTGAAACGACCCATCTACACCCGGAAGTGTAACGACAGAAGCTTCGCCAGCAAATACTTTACGATCAGGAGTTATAATTTCTAAATACATTTTTTTCTATTTTGATGCCTCAGCAAGTAATTTTTCACCTTTAGCCACCGCATCTTCAACAGTACCTACTAAGTTGAATGCCGCTTCAGGTAAATAATCGTATTCTCCGTCAATGATCGCATTGAAACCTTTAATCGTATCATTAATATCCACTAAAACGCCTTTTAATCCTGTAAATTGTTCAGCCACAAAAAATGGTTGAGACAAGAAGCGCTGAACACGTCTTGCGCGAGACACAACTAACTTATCCTCCTCAGATAATTCATCTAAACCAAGAATTGCAATGATATCTTGTAATTCTTTATAACGCTGTAAAATCTCTTTAACCCGTTGAGCCGTATCATAATGAGAATCTCCTAAAACTTCTGCTGAAAGAATTCTAGATGTAGAATCCAAAGGATCCACCGCAGGATAAATTCCTAACTCAGCAATTTTACGAGATAATACCGTAGTCGCATCTAAGTGAGCAAAAGTTGTCGCAGGAGCCGGATCTGTTAAATCATCTGCTGGCACATAAACTGCTTGTACAGAAGTAATTGAACCACGCTTTGTAGAGGTAATTCTTTCTTGCATCGCACCCATTTCAGTTGCCAATGTAGGTTGGTATCCTACCGCAGAAGGCATACGACCTAATAAAGCCGAAACTTCAGAACCTGCTTGTGTAAAACGGAAAATATTATCAATAAAAAATAAAATATCACGCCCAGAACCTTCTCCATCTCCATCACGGAAATGTTCAGCCACTGTTAAACCAGATAAAGCTACACGTGCACGTGCCCCAGGAGGCTCATTCATTTGGCCAAAAACCAAAGTAGCTTGAGATTTAGACAATTCGTTTTCATCCACTTTAGACAAATCCCAATGTCCCTCTTCCATCGCATGCTTAAATGCTTCGCCATATTTAATAACACCTGATTCAATCATCTCACGAAGCAAGTCATTCCCCTCACGCGTACGTTCTCCTACACCTGCAAATACAGAAAGTCCTTCATACGCTTTGGCGATGTTATTAATCAATTCCATGATCAATACTGTTTTACCAACACCCGCTCCTCCAAATAGACCAATTTTACCCCCCTTTACATATGGAGCTAATAAATCGATTACCTTAATTCCTGTAAATAAAACTTCAGTCGTTGTCGCTAATTCGTCAAACCTAGGAGCCGAACGGTGAATAGGCATCCCCTTATCAGATTTAGGTTGCTTGATGCCATCAATAGCCTCGCCTACCACATTAAACAAACGGCCCTTGATTGCTTCGCCCGTTGGCATAGTCATTGGTGTCCCCAAGTCGATTACTTCTTGTCCCCTCTGAAGACCCTCAGTACCTTCCATAGCGATTGTACGAACTCTGTCCTCTCCTAAATGTTGCTGAACTTCTAAAATAAGTCCTTGACCATTTGATTTAGTAACAGAAAGTGCGTTTAAAATTGCTGGTAATGTTGATCCCTCTCCTTCAAAACTAACATCGACTACAGGTCCAATTACTTGTGCAACCTTACCTTTATTTACTGCGTTTGCCATTTGATAATTAAATTAATGATTAGCTAAAAACTAATGTTTGACATCTACCAGAATGCCTTGTACATTCGGAACGCAAAATTAGTCTGTAAATTCCAATTACCAAAACTCCACTTTGAATTTTTTTGCTATTTTTATACAAAATCAGCCTATTTCTTTGAATGAATTAAAGTTTATGCTGAAATTTAAATTTCCGATTGCACATTATCTTACTATAAATCATTGAGCAACCAACCAATCACTTTTAATACCTGGGTCTTTCTCGTTTTTAATGGCCTTGGAATCGCATGTCTATACTATTATTTTTTAGGGGGCATGCCTATTTTTAATACTCAAATTGCTAGTGAATTAATTCCAGTTCAAGGCGTTATAGACCAAAATTCATTGGGCCAATTAAGCTCAACTCTTTTTTTAATTCGACAACACTATACGTTTTTCCCCGTTGACCTATCCTCGGTCCCATTCGTATTATTTTTCATTTTTTCCTTTTTTGGAATCAGCTTTTTAATCATACATTTTAAAAAATGGTCAAACATCTCATGGCTGTTTATCTTATCAGGAATTTTGCTTTGGTTGGCCGTCATACTAGTCAAAAATGCCGAACAGCCCATTGAAACGCTTTATGAAGTGCTCTTTTCCCAACTGATTTGGCTTGGAATCCTTAGCTTATTTTCCCTAACGATCTTCTTTTCCAATACTATTTGTGTGTTCTTATTACAATTAGGGCATTCGCCGACAAAAAAAGAAAGTCAAAGAAAATGGCTAATTCTTTTTGGGTTTTATGCCGTGAACCTAATTTTTAGTTTTGGCCATTTGATTTATAATTTTCAGACAAAAACCTATATCCCTAGTTTTATTTTTTGGATTTCAAGTATTTTGTTAGGTCTTTATCAACAGCATAAAAAACAGGGTGGCCATTCATTGTTTATTGGCCTAGCTTTTTTAAGCTTGTCGACTGCCTTCCTAATGCTTTATACGTCAAATGATCCTGGCATCAGGGCAATCGAAACGTGGGCCTTAATATGCCAAATAATCATACTTGTTTTATTCCCATTGTTTATCATGCGAAATTTCAATGACTTGATTAAACTGAATTTGCCGATTTATAAAGTAGTCGACAAACCTCAAATCCTACCTACCTACATTTTATATATCGGGATTTTAATTTTAGGCTCTTCTTTTGTTTTTGCCTTAAATGGAGGTGCCTACCACCAAATCACTGCAGCGAAATACAATGCCGACGGAGAACTAGCACAAATTCTACAGGATCCTTTTTTAGCTGAGATCAACTACAAACAGGGTTTGATTCACAGTAAACTTAATGCCAAAAGCAATACAAGTTTAGCCCGCATCGCCTACCAAGAAAATAAAGTAGAGGAATTAGCCTACTACTTGTCGACAAGTCAAGTAAAATTCCCCAATGAAAAAATTGCCATTGCATTGAGCAATATTTATCAAAATGAAAATCACCTATTTGAATCTTTATTTGCCCTGCAAAGTGCCCATCAAAAAATGCCTAAAAGCGTTGAAATCATCACCCAATTAGCCCATACTTTTGAAAAATTAAATCAATTAGATTCCTCCTTTTATTATCATCAGAAAGCATTTGAGTTCGATTCAGAATCTGTTTTAACAAGGGCCAATTTTCTATATACAATTGCCAAATTCAATAAAAATACACCCTTGCCCAATATCGATCAACCCAACCAAGATCCTGCCATTTTAGCTAATTTATGGGCTATTGGCATGCTAAGAAATCAATGGATTGGTTCAAAGTCTCTAGAAAGTTCATTCAAGCCAAAAGCAGATGTCAGGGATCTAGCTATGATTTACAATTCTATTCCATACTTTAAGAATAAACAAAAATCATTACCCATCCATGAAATGGCCAAGGATACCAGCATTTTATCTCTATTCCCTGAAATAAAATTAGCAGAGGCGATGCAAGATTATTTCCACCAAGACCCATTAAGTTCCTTAGAAAAAATCGCTCTTTATATAGATGTTCAACCCATAGATCAAACACAAGGCCTGCAATCTTTACTCGATTTTTGGCATCAAGCTTCTTTAATTCCCGTTACAAGCCCAAAAATTTCAAACAAATCAGAGGCCAAGGCGGCTGTGAAAAAATATCCATTCCAATTAATTACCCTGACGAACGCAATTCCATTTATTAGTAAAAAAGAAGGGTATGATGCAAGCTTAGCCGCCCTAAGATGGAATAAAGAACTGCCCGACTTTTATCCACTTTACGCATTCCGAGCATTAGAAATAGGGGAAATTGAATATGCCAAAGAAGCCATGAATTCCTTAAAAAAAATAAATCCTACTCTATTTCAGCTAAATTTGAAGCCATTTGAAAGCCAATTAGATGCCGCAATCCAACGACAAAAGTTTTAAAGAATTTGGGAATCAAGATTAATCCGTCTATCTTTACAGAACAAATTTCATGTCTAACGGAGTTAATGGTTCTTTCGTTATTCATTCACTTAATGAACCAACTCATATGAATCAAAAAATTCGAATTAAGCTGAAATCATTTGATCACACGCTAGTGGACAAATCAGCAGAGAAAATCGTAAAAGCTGTTAAAGCTACGGGTGCTGTTGTTTCTGGCCCGATTCCATTGCCAACAAAAATTGAAAAATTCACTGTTTTAAGATCCCCACACGTTAACAAAAAAGCGCGTGAGCAATTTCAA
>CAMBGA010000120.1 GCA_945866095.1 Spirosoma fluviale | reverse complement strand
ACTTTTTGCAAATGCTTCGCAATTTGCATCGTTAGCCTTTCTTGAACTTGTGGCCTCTTGGCATAGTATTGAACAATTCGATTCAACTTGGAAAGACCAATTACTTTACCTGAAGAGATATAAGCAATATGTGTTTTACCTACGATCGGTACAAAATGATGCTCACAATTTGAATAAAAACTAATGTTCTTCTCGATCAACATTTCGTTATAGCCAAATTTATTTTCAAATAAGGCTACTTTGGGCTCGTTTTTAGGGTTTAAACCACTAAAAATTTCGTTGATGTACATTTTAGCTACTCGATTAGGAGTGCCACGTAAAGAGTCATCCGTTAAATCAAGGCCCAATGTGAGCATAATTTCTCTGAAGTAACCTTCAATAATTTTAATTTTTTCTAGATCAGAAAGATCAAATGCATCCTCCCTCATAGGCGTATCTATGGAGGTGGCTACATGATTATCACCAATTTCTTCATCGGTTAATAAGAAGCGATCGGAATCAATAAGCAGGGAATTCAACGAAATTTCGTTCTGTTTCATATAATCTAATTTTTAAGTCTAACTCAGCGGCAATTTTTACTCGTAATTTATGATAGATAACCACAGCTATATTTTCTGCTGATGGATTTAAATTTTCAAATTCTGGTACATCTAAATTCAAATTCTTATGATCAAACTTTTTAACCACTTCTTCTTGGGCTAAATCGGATAAAACTTTCATATCTATGACATAACCCGTTTCAGGATTAATTGTTCCCGTAATTTGAATAATTAATTCATAGTTATGTCCATGGTAGTTGGCATTATTGCATAAACCAAATATTTCTTTGTTTTTCTCTGCTGACCAATCGGGATTATGTAACCGATGGGCAGCATTAAAATGTTCTTTTCTAAAAACGCTAACTTTTTTTGACATCATTATTTTAAAAAATCTTATAAATTTAGTGTAGTATTTTAATTAAATTTCAATAATATATCTTAAAACCTAAAATAAAATAAATGAAACGAAGGAAATTTTTATCTAATTCCCTTATTTATTCCTCTTCTACAGCACTTTTTCCTACATTTTTAAAAGGATTACCAACAGAACAAACAAAAGTGCGTTTAGGTTTCATCGGTGTAGGGCTTCGTGGGCAAAATCATTTGGAAATGGCTATGTATCGTTCAGATGTGGAAATTGTTGCTATATGTGACACAGATCCTAAAGCCATTGCTATCGCAAATAAAATGATTTTAGACAAAGGTAGGCCTTCTCCTACAATCTACGGTAAGAATGAGCAAGATTTTGAAAATTTAGCAAAGCGATCAGATATTGACGGAGTCGTCATAGCCACTCCTTGGGAATGGCATGTGCCAATGGCCTTGGAAGTAATGAAACAGGGTAAATATGCGGGTGTGGAAGTATCTGCAACGGTCAAATTACAAGAGTCTTGGGATTTGGTTAATATGTTTGAAAAAACGGGGTCCCACTGCATGATTTTAGAAAATGTATGCTACCGACGAGATGTGTTAGCTACGTTAAATATGGTTCGACAGGGTATGTTTGGCGCGCTCAATCATGTTCAATGTGGATATCAACATGATCTTAGAGAAGTTAAATTAAATAATGGGGCACAGGCATATGGTGGAGGTGTTGAATTTGGAGAAAAAGGATTTTCGGAAGCGAAATGGAGAACCCAACATTCTGTAGACCGTAATGGAGATCTTTATCCCACCCATGGGCTCGGTCCAGTGGCCGAAATGCTAAACATTAATCGAGGAAACCAATTTGCTTATTTGACATCCATGGCCACTCCTTCTCAGGGACTTCATGAATATATTGTCAATAAAGGGGGGACAGATCATCCTAATGCCAAAGTGAATTTTAAATGCGGCGATATAGTTCAGACCATGATCAAATGTGTTAATGGCGAAACCATCTTAATTACGCATGATACAAACTCTCCTCGCCCCTATTCCTTAGGTTTTCGGGTTCAAGGAACGAAAGGATTGTGGATGGAAGATAATAAATCTATTTATATTGAAGGAGTATCGACCAAAGCCCATCGTTGGGACGATGCGAAACCCTATTTAGACAAATATGACCATCCCCTTTGGAAAACAAATTTCGCAGATGCTGAAAATGCTGGTCATGGTGGAATTGATTATTTCGTCTTAAGAGGGTTTATTGAAGCGATTAAAAATAAGGTTGCCCCTCCTATCGACGTATATGATGCAGCGGCATGGTCAGCCATCGCTCCTTTATCCGAGCAATCGATTTCTAAAAATTCTGCTTCCATCAAAATACCTGACTTCACAAGAGGTAAATGGAAGACAAATAAACCTATATTTGCACTAAACGACTCTTATTAAAAACGTATGACAACTAACTCTAAATCTTCGAACGGCCCTTTAATGATAATCGGGATACTTTTTTTTGTATTCGGTTTTATCACCTGGGTCAATTCAGTTTTGATTGCGTTTTTTAAAGATGCATTCCAACTAAATAATTTTGATTCCCTATTAGTCACTTTTGCATTTTTCATTTCTTATTTTGTCATGGCGATTCCCTCTTCTTGGGTATTAGCTAAAACAGGTTTTAAAAGAGGAATGTCCTTGGGCTTGTTATCTATGGCTATAGGTACGCTTTTATTTATTCCTGCTGCTAAAATGGCTAATTATCCGATGTTTTTATTTGGTCTTTTTGTCATTGGTACCGGATTAGCGCTATTACAAACTGCATCAAATCCCTATGTGACGATCCTAGGCCCAAGTGAATCAGCCGCTAAAAGGATTTCAGTGATGGGAATTTGTAATAAAGTAGCAGGTATTTTAAGCCAATTTATTTTTGGTGGATTGTTTCTTTCTAGTGGATTAGTTGGCAACGAAAAACTTAATACAGTGATCACGCCTTATGGTATTATGACGGTAATTCTGATCATATTAGCTATTTGGGTTTGGTTTTCTAGTTTACCGGAAGTAGAAGCCGAAGAAATAAAACAAGAAAATGACTCTGTAAAAGATAGTGTTTGGTCTTATCCTAACCTTGTTTTAGGCCTAGTTGCTTTCTTTTTATATGTTGGCGTAGAAGTTATTGCCGGAGATACCATCATTAATTACGGAGTTTCACAAGGTTTCGATAAAGATGTAGCTAAAATTTTCACTACTTATACGCTTTATGGAATGCTAGTGGGATATATCGTCGGAATTCTTTTTATTCCAAAATACCTAAGCCAACAAAAAGCATTGAATTATTCAGCCATTTTAGGGATTGTTTTTTCTATCGGTACCATTATCTTTACAGGCTTTACTTCGGTGTTGTGTTTAGCTTTATTGGGATTAGCGAATGCATTAATGTGGCCAGCTTTATGGCCTTTAGCGATTCAAGGATTAGGTAAATTCACCAAATTAGGTAGCGCTCTGATCATTATGATGATTTCTGGAGGAGCTTTGTTGCCCTTACTTTATGGAAAGATTGCGGATCAAATTGGTGACACGCAAAAGGCTTACATCATTATGATTCCTTGCTATATTTTTATTTATTTTTATGCAACAATTGGGCATAAAAAGAGTTCATGGTAATATAATCACAGGTTGGGAGTCTCATCTTTTGATGTAATTGATGAGGCTTTTTGTAAATTTGGTTTTAATAAAAGGTATGTCAACGGATTCGTCTATTTCTAAATTAATTTCTGACGGTAATAAGTATGCGGCTTCACTTGTAGCATATCAAAGAAGAACAACCATTCCTGTTGAGGTGGGACATGTTTTCATAGGTTCCGATTTTCCCATTCGTATTCAATCGATGACCACGGTGGATACGATGGATACGCAAGGTTCCATCGATCAGTCCATTCGGATGATCGACGCAGGTTGTGAAATCGTTCGAATTACTGCTCCATCTGTGAAGGAAGCTCAGAATTTAGAAAACATAAGAAAAGGTCTTCGCACAAGAGGATATCAAACTCCTCTAGTGGCAGATATTCACTTTACACCTAATGCGGCGGAATTAGCCGCTCGAATCGTTGAAAAAGTGCGTATAAACCCAGGGAATTACGCAGATAAAAAACGTTTTGAGGTCATTGATTACACAGACGCATCTTATCAATCGGAATTAGAAAGAATACGAGATAAATTCTTGCCTTTAGTAAAAATTTGTAAAGAATACGGTACAGCCATGCGTATTGGAACGAATCATGGTTCTTTATCTGACCGTATTTTAAGTAGATATGGCGATACTCCTTTAGGTATGGTCGAATCTGCTTTAGAGTTTTTGCGTATTTGTGAGGATGAAAACTATTATAACATCGTTTTATCGATGAAGTCTTCCAATACCCAAGTGATGGTGGAAGCATATAGACTTCTTAGTAAAAAATTAGAAGAAGGGGAATTTAAAGCCTATCCTTTGCATTTGGGGGTAACTGAGGCTGGCGAAGGAGAAGATGGTCGAATTAAATCGGCCGTTGGTATTGGTACATTACTAGAAGATGGCCTAGGTGATACGATCCGTGTTTCATTAACAGAAGATCCAGAGTTAGAAATTCCTGTGGCTCAAGAAATGGTTCGTCGCTTACAGAATAGATCTAGTAAATCTTATCCTATTCATCCATGGAAGGGAAAGACTGATTCATTTGACTCTCCTATTCACCCATTTTATTATGAAAGACGTCATTCAAATGAAGTTTTAAATTTTGGAGGGAAACAAGTACCTCGGGTCATTGCCGATTTTTCTTCAGTTTCAGAATTGTCTATGGATGATTTAAAATCGATTGGTCATTTTTATTTACCTGAGCCTGATAAGTGGGCGATGAATGATTTAGGGGCCGATTATATTTTTACAGGAGATCAAAATATTCCGTTTATGCTGCCGAACGGATTAAGACAAATTCAGTCTTCGTCTGTTTGGTTGACACATCAAATTAATACCATATATCCACAGTTTACTTGGGATGAATGGTGTGGGTCCACGAGTAAACATCCCAACATTAATTTCATTAAGATAAATGCAGCCAGTCTTATTGGGGATGTAAATATGTTAGACAATTTAAAAATAGAGAAGCAAGTAGTCATCATCTTGCACTCTTCTAATGAACATAAAATGCCGGAAATACGACGCGCATTTTTTGATTTAATACATCATTCAATACTGAGTCCAGTGATTATTCAATTAGATTATAAAGATGTAAGTGATGAACAATTACAGATTTATTCTCCTACAGATGCAGGTGCTTTGTTGGTCGACGGATTAGGGGACGGTATCATGATATCAACTTCGGGTTTGAAAAACTCATTTGCGCTTCGCAATTCAACAAGCTTCGGAACTTTACAAGCTAGTCGGGTTCGAATATCAAAAACGGAATATATTTCATGCCCTTCCTGTGGAAGAACGTTATTTGACCTTCAGGAAACGACGGCTAAGATTCGCCAAGTTACTGATCATTTAAAGGGAATTAAAATAGGCATAATGGGTTGTATTGTTAATGGGCCTGGGGAAATGGCAGATGCAGATTATGGGTATGTAGGAACAGGAAAAGATAAAATAGCGCTGTATAAAGGCCAAAATGTGATAAAAAAATCAGTACCGGCTCATTTGGCCGTTGACGAATTAATCCAACTTATTAAAGATCATGGCGACTGGAAAGACGCCCCCGAAAACTAAAATCATGAGCAGACTTAAAGAACAATTTAATCTAACCGAGGTCTTTACGTATTTTGTTAGAGTATTTAAAAAACCAAAGCCAGGGGCACCTACTAATTTTAATATTAGAACGATGCACACCATTAATAAAATATCGATCGTGATGTTTTTATTTTGTGTGTTGGTTATGCTTTACCGAGCCTTTCTTCGCTAATTAACGAAGCCCAAATTTACACCAATTGACCTGAGCGTATTTTAATGCCTTTTTATCATTGGTTTTGCTCTTCACGTAATCGCATAAATATTGGTATTCTTTGGGACCAGGAGCATTGGGCAAAACATTAATTAAATTTTGAATTACTTTAATTCCTGCCGCTGCATTTTTTTGCTTGAAATACAGATTGCTTTCAGCTAGCCACGTTCTTCTGATAATGCTACTGGGATCCATTCCCGTCGTTTTCATTTGATTTTTTATCTTCAAAATACTTTTAGAATTCAAATAATTTATTTGAGAGGTTAGTACAATTTGAAAGATATTTTCATAAATCATCCGAACCATATTAGGGTCAAATGCTTTGTTGTAATCAGGTAAATGAGTGATAAAATAATCAAATAGTTCATTGTCATGGTTCATCATGACCGTTTGAAGAATATTTAAAGTGCTCTGGGTCACGTATTGGTTTGTTGGTAATACCTTGGCATATTCATTCATCATCTTAATATTGGTCAGAGTATCCCCCATGATGCGCGCATATTGAGCATAGTTTAATAAAAATGCTGGATTGCGATCCCCTGATTTAAACTTTATTGAAAAATTGCCCACCTGTTCTTGAGGATTAGCCGCTTTTTGGCCAATTAAGTTTACGCTAACGACAGAATTGTCCTTTTCGCCAAAAGCCTTTACTTGAACCACCTTCATCATTTTAGGTTCAAAAAAAATGAACGTTGGCGTGGCATTAAGAATAATTTTATACTTTTTGAGGATCGCCAGATTATCAGGGTTATTGACATCCAACTGGAAGTTTATGAAATTAGTGTTATAAACTTTGCCAACTTGTGGTTGGGCAAAGGTTCCTTTAAACGCCATACAAACATGGCAATCGGGTGCGTAGGCCTCAACGAAAACTAATTTATTCTGTTGTTTGGCTGCATTGACCGCCGCATTGAAATTGCTTGTTTTAATAAAATTAATCCCCTTTTGTCCCCAGGATATGTGACTTAAAGCGATTAGAAAAGTAAATATTTTAATAAATTTCATCGTCTTTTATTTAGCGCCTTTTTCAGCTTCTAATATTTCTTTTTGTAAATGTGAAGAAAGTGTACGACACACTTGCTCAATTTCTTGTGAGAAAAATTGATCTCCAGTAGCTTGAAGAGATGCTTCTGATACCGTTCCCATAATCTCAATAAAAAAACGTTTCATATCCATTACCTCCATGTCTTTCGTCCATAAAGGTAAAGTTAAGGTTCCTTTATGGTATGGATCCCATGTTGCAACTAATATTGCTTTGGTTTCTTCTATGCCCTCATTCGGGTTGTCGGTAGCTGACCAAGAAATATTTTCGGGAATATTTTGATCGTCTAACTGGATTTTAAAATTTATTTCTGAGTGTTTCATTTATTATGGGGGCTTTTTCAATTCTTGGGTGTTAATCAATCCCAAATAATCCGTATTTTCGTA
>CAMBGA010000119.1 GCA_945866095.1 Spirosoma fluviale | reverse complement strand
TTTCGTTAAATAATTGCTTAAAATATGAATGAATTACCTATTCGATTGGACCGTATTGAAGACGCCATTCAGGATATTAAATTGGGTAAAATTATTATTGTTGCCGATGATGAAGATCGTGAGAATGAGGGTGATATGATATGTGCTTCAGAGGCAATTACTCCTGAGTTGGTCAATTTTATGATTAAAGAGGCGAGGGGTCTTATGTGCGTTTCATTAACTGAGGAGCGTTGTTTAGCCTTGGGATTGGAGATGATGGTTGATCAAAATACGACTTCTCATGAAACTCCATTTACTGTTTCAGTTGATCTATTAGGGAATGGTTGTACCACAGGAATTTCTGCAGGGGATCGTTCGAAAACCATCAAAGCATTGGTGGATTTTAATACTAAACCCACTGACTTGGGTCGTCCTGGTCATATTTTCCCTTTGAAGAGTAAATCGGAAGGAGTTTTAAGGAGGACAGGTCACACGGAGGCATCGATGGATTTTGCGAAGTTAGCTGGATTTCAGCCTTCAGGTGTTTTGATTGAAGTCTTGAATGATAATGGGAGTATGGCTCGCTTACCTGATCTTAGAAAGATAGCCGATAAGTTTGATCTTAAGTTAGTTACCATCAAAGATTTAATTGAATATAGGTTAAATACAGAATCATTGATTACTCGTGAGATTGGTGTGAATATGCCAACGGAATGGGGTCAATTTGAATTGATTGCTTTTAAGCAAAAAAATACGGGAGATACGCATTTGGCATTAGTCAAGGGGGAATGGGAGGTAAATGAGCCGGTGATGGTGCGTGTGCATAGTTCTTGTGTGACCGGAGATATTTTTGGTAGTTGTCGGTGCGATTGCGGTGATCAGTTGCACGCCGCCATGGGAATGGTTGAAAAAGAAGGGAAAGGAGTGATTTTATATATGTTCCAAGAGGGTCGTGGCATCGGATTATTAAATAAGCTAAAGGCTTATAAATTGCAAGAGCTTGGTCGAGATACCGTTGAGGCGAATTTGGAGTTAGGCTTTTCCATGGATGAGCGTGATTACGGAGTAGGGGCTCAAATTCTTCGTGATTTGGGGGCACATAAAATCAGGTTGATTTCTAACAATCCTAAAAAACGAGCTGGTCTATTAGGCTATGGACTTGAAATTGTTGACTCGATTCCGATTGAAATTGCGCCCAATAAACACAATGAAAAGTACTTAGAGACGAAACGTGATAAGATGGGGCATTCGATTTTAAGTAAATAAAAGCTTTAAAACAACGAAAAGGCCGAAGGATATTAATTCTTCGGCCTTTTTTATAGATCTGTATCAATAAAATTCGAATGATTTCATTGATTTTAATTGTTGCCTAATATAATCGGTGTGCCTTTAGAATTTCCCATGATAATCACTTTGGCATTAGGCGATTTGGCTAATTCTTTTTGTGCAATAATCGACTCATATTGCAATTGTTTGTCGCTCAAACCTGTGGATAATATTTTTTGATAATCTGCGATTCCTTGTGCTTCAACGCGTTTTCTTTCCGCTTCTTGCTTTTCCTTTTGAAGGACAAATTGCATTTTTTGAGCATCTTGTTCCGCATTAATTTTAGATTCTATCGTTTGCTTGACTGAATTGGGCAAATTAATGTTTCTGATTAAGAGCTGTTCCAATACTAAGCCACGTTTCTTGAAGTTCTTTTCGATATCATTGTAAATACGTGTTTGGAATTCATTTCTCTTTAACGAGTATAATGCCACCGCATCGTAATAAACGGCATTATCACGGATCATGGTTCTTGTAATAGGGCGAACCACTTTATTTTTATAATCTTCGCCTATTTCCTTTAAAATTTTGGGTGCATCAGAAGGTAAAATTCTAAACAATACCGTTAAGTCTATCACTACTTCTAAACCGTCCGCTGTTAGTACCCGAATGGCATCATCACCTGTTTTATCTCCTTCATCATGAACGGCCGACATCGTATAATTTTGAGTTTTTCCGTCGAAAATATACACGTTGGCAATGGGGTTGACAAAATTCAATCCACTGGATAAGGTTTCAGGAACCACCTTACCAAAAACACTTTGTACACCCACTTCTCCTGCATCTATTTGCTTTACAGCAGAAGTTAATAAGCCAATGAGAGTAAATACAATACCAACAATTTTGAATGTTGGGCTATATTTTGAAAATACGAGATTGGGGCTACCAATACCTTGTCCTGCTAAATAAAGGACTATTCCGACAATAATTAAAAACATAGTGATTGGGTTTAATGAGTTGAGTAAATATAATAAACCAATTTACACATTTTTTGAATCACGCCATCTAATTAGTCAAGGTGATTTGTGTTTATTTTTGATAAAATATACCTAATTTTGAACATGATTGAAATTAAAGACATACACAAGGAATTTGAAGGAAGGGTCATTCTTGATGGCGTGAGTGGTGTATTCAAACAAGGAATGACGAACATGGTGATCGGGGGTAGCGGCACGGGAAAAAGTGTTTTATTGAAATGTATGATAGGGATTTTATCACCCGAAAAAGGCAAAGTACTTTACGATGGAAGAGACTTTGTGAATGCAGATCAGGAAACAGTTAAAGCCATTAGGAGGGAGATGGGGGTTCTTTTTCAAGGTGGAGCTCTTTTCGATTCAAAAACGGTGTTGGAAAACGTTCGATTTCCTTTAGATACACTGACTTCGCAAGATTTAGAAGAAAAAACAGAGCAGGCCATGTTATGTTTAAAAAGGGTAGGATTAGAGGCTGCTGCGAACCAAATGCCCTCTGAAATTTCAGGTGGAATGAAAAAACGGGTGGGGATAGCAAGAGCTATTGTGATGAATCCTAAATATCTTTTTTGCGATGAACCTAACTCCGGATTAGACCCTTTGACGGCTGTCAAAATTGACCTTTTGATTCAGGAAATAACGGTCGAATATGGAATTACGACTATTGTGATTTCTCATGATATGAATTCTGTGATGCGAATGGGGCAATACATTATGTTTTTGAAGGATGGAGAAAAGATGTGGGAGGGAAATTCGACCAATATGATGTCAAATACGGTACCCGAATTGCAAGAATTTTTATCGACCAAATTAATTTAAAATGCCTAAATCCAATTCAGTTCCACAGGTGTTTGAAAACTATTCTTTAAAAGAATATAATACCTTTGGGATTGATGTCAAGGCTCAATATTTCACGATCATTTCGAGTTTGGAATCTTATGTGGCCTTGTTGAAAGCAGGCCAATACACACATGTTCCACATCTATTTTTAGGAGGAGGAAGTAATATTTTATGTACCAAAGATATTGATGCGCTAGTTGTCAAGAATGAAATCAAAGGTTTTGAAGTTATTCAAGAAGATGAAGATTACGTCATTTTACGAAGTGGTGCGGGGGAATCTTGGGATGAATTGGTGAGCTATGCCGTACAGCATAATTGGTCAGGAATTGAGAATCTAGCTCTTATCCCAGGGACCGTTGGCGCCGCCCCCATGCAAAACATAGGTGCATATGGAGTTGAAATTAAAGATACTTTTGATCATTTGGAGGCTTTGAATTTGGAGACTTTGATTGTGGATCGATTTGATAAATCTCAATGTCAGTTTGGTTATCGGGAAAGTTATTTTAAACATGCAGGGAAGGGCAAATACTTGATTTCGACGGTCTGTTTTAAATTAAGTAAAAAGCCCAATATTAAAACTTCGTATGGGGCCATTCAAACAGTTTTGAATGCAAAAGGGATTAGCAACCCTACGATCAGCGATATTTCTAACGTGGTCATTGAAATTCGGAAAAGTAAATTACCAGACCCTAAAGAGATTGGAAATTCCGGAAGCTTTTTTAAGAATCCAACGCTAAGCTCTCAAGAAGCGGATCGTTTGTTAAATGCATATCCTGGGATACCTAATTATCCTGTTGATGCAAGTAGCGACATTAAATTCCCTGCAGGCTGGTTCATTGAGCAGGCAGGTTGGAAAGGTTATCGAGAAGGAGATGCAGGTGTACATGTAAATCAAGCTTTGGTATTGGTTAATTATGGACATGCGACTGGTAGCCAAATCCAACAAATTGCAGAAAAAATCAAAGCTTCCGTCTTTGAAAAATTTGGTATTTTGCTTGAAACCGAAGTGAATATTTATTGACCTACATAGTTAGTTGGCACTGAAACGTAACATCTGTTTTATGTGATTCACTAATCAGGTCCAGACCAGATCCAATTTTATCCCGATCTAGGTAGTTTGTCCTTCCGATTTTCAGAGAAAACGTTGAATTTTTTGTCCATTTATAATCCAGCACCAGGCAATTTCTAAAGCCATGTCCATAATAAGCGGGGAGTGAAAATGATAGCGGGACGCCTGCTTCATAGGCATACAATCTTGAATCATAGGAGGTAGAACTTACAAACCCGATCCTTAATTGAATCCCTAAAGAACGTATTTGGTATTTGACATCTTGAAGGATTAGCAAGCCCGTTTCCTTGGTATTTGCACCTACCAATAAACAAGTCATGATTCGCGTGTGAAAATCTAATTTCTTCGCCCTAAACTGGTGTAAGTCAAGACTTGTTTGAATTAAATGATGTCGCGTTAATTCCGTATTTCTCCGACTAATATCATTTTGTTTAGACGTCCATTTTAGTTGGCCAAAAAACGTGTATTTACCTCTTTTTTCCCATTGGTATCGGGTCAAGTATTCCCATCCCCAAGAATTCAGTTGGGATACTTCATACTTTAACCCTGGGAATCTAAACACATCTAGGTAACTCGATAGCTTATTTCTTTTGTTAAAAGTGATTTGATTCCCGACAAATAAACCCATTTCATTATTTGTTTCTGCACTTTCTCCAATCCCTTGAGCTTTAGGGCTAAAATAGGAGGGTGCGTAATATCGATATAGGTAGGACAAATCCGTTTTTTTAGAAAGGGCAAAGGCTCCGCCTTGAATGATGGAGAAGTGATTTTCAGGCATCCAGGCAAACTCGCCAGTGAAATGAATATTGTGCAAGGGGGCTTGAAAGCTCATGGAGTAATTTTTAACTTGATTTCCTGACCAAGCATTCGCCTTGTAGGCCAAAAGTGATTTTGATTTTTCTAAAGAAAATCGCGTGTGGGCTAGATTAAATTGAATAGCTAAATGGGTGGGTTTGTGAATCCATTGCATACTTCCACCCCAAGCGGATTCTTGAACATTTGATTGATGAGATAATTCAGTGATTGTTCTATGATAACCATCTTCTATCCATGAATTAATTTGTTTTGAATTACCTGTGCTATCTGAACTTAGGCTTGCGTCCAAATACCTTAAGGAGCTAAAGGCTTGAAAATTGAATGAGCCTACATGAAATTGGATATTGAATCCACGATAAAAGGAGGTTTCCCCGCTGGATGTATACGGAATCGCGCCTAAATGAAATTTTTGTGTGGCTTTGATGCTTTCAAAACTTTTGCCTAATGAAAAACCACCTGATTGGACTAGGCCTTGTCCCCATTGATTGATGAAATCTCCAATGATTATTTTATCGATCCATCGGTTTGGTTTAATTTCGATAAAAACGCTTTTGAAATCAAGGTAATTAACTTCTCCGGCATCTTTTTGGATTAAAGCACCTATGCGCAAGTAAGTATTTAATTGGCCTCGATATCGAGCTAATTGGCCCCAAGAATTACCCAAATACCTTGTTTTACTTCTGGAATCTTTAGGGCTAAATCCTTTTTTTTCTTCTAGGGTAGTTTCGTTTCTGATGAGAAATTGATGTTTCGCTCCTTGAAGGTCATGCCATTTTTTGTTTATTTTATCGCACCTTAGAAATGGTTTTATCTTTTTTAAAAGTGCCAATTCCCAGCCATGAATTGTTTGAAGTTCGTAGATGGATTCAAAGTAATGAATCTGTGTCCTATGTGCTATAAAGTTTCCTATTTGGGTCGAAGTCAGGATTCCCAAAGCCGAAAGCTCATCTTCGGTAACTTCATTAATTTGTAAAGGATTTTGTAGAAAATAATTATAATTGGATTGCTTTTCTTCATCGGCATAAACATCCGGTTGTTGGGCTAAAATGGCTTGAAAAGCATGCATTAAAATAAAAACAAAAAGTAGTTTCATGGTTAGATGAAACTACTTTAATTAGTTCTGGCATTATGATCAAAAACTGATCATTTAGACCAATTAACTGAATTTCCTTTCGATGAGCTCATAGAGTTCATTCCATAATTCTTGATTGTCGACTCGTTGGAACGCAGCGTATTTTGTTTGTAAAATTGATTTCCAATCGGTGGATTTATTTGCCTCATGATCTATGAATTGAATGATTTGATCCAAGTATGTTGATTCTCCCTCAAATAAATTTTGGATGAAATTGATTTTTTGAAAAAGGGGTAGGGTTTCGGCTAAGGAAGAAGTCATTTCGGTATGAATTCGATCTTTTAGGGAATTGTCTTGATTAACTTGAAGTGTTTCAAAAACCTTTTCCTCAGGGGAATCCCCTAACATATCTAATATTTTTATCTCAGAAGGAGCCTTGGACCCAATTTCTAAATTTAATACCGAAAATTCAATGTCGATGTGTTCAATGGGCGTCTCTATTTTTTGTTCTTCCTCCAAAATAATTTCAGAGGTATTTTCTTGGTTTACGTCTTGATCATTCTCGCGACTAAAATCTTCGGAGGGCTGTGGGTCAATGAGTTCATCTACCTCTACAGCATCATTTTCAATGAGACTAGTGGACTCTTCTTCTTCAAAGGTAATCGTAACTTCCTCATTGATCTCAACGCCATCTTCAATCACCGTGTCTTCTGGCATGTCCTCTAATGAATCAGCGGGGGAGCTGTAATACACTTCTGCGTTTAATAACTCGTCGAAAGTGGGGTAGACTTCTTCTAAAGAAGCTGGTTTAGCCTCGTCTGTAGTGCCGATGGTCTTGTTTGTTAAATCTTGAATCCAATCTAGCCAAATTTTTTCAGGAAGGGTTACATTGGTCAATAGGCTTTGCATAGCTGAAGACCATTTTTCTGTAAACCTATTGGATTCCCAATTAAAATTAGGTAATGTATTTTGAATAAATTCTGAATGGAGCTGATGCGTAATTTCGGTTTGAATAATTTCAATGATGATGGGATTAATATCCCAATTCATGACCTCTTGGAATGTGGTCAATGTTTCATTTTCGGACCAATAGTGTGCAAATAAACTAGGTGTTTTCATGGGAGTTTATTTTATGCCCAACTCTTCACAAGCTTTCATCGCTGCAGTTTGTTCGGCTTTCTTTTTTGAATATCCTTTTCCTTCTGAGATTTTTTCTCCGTCAAGAAGGACGAAAGCGGTAAA
>CAMBGA010000118.1 GCA_945866095.1 Spirosoma fluviale | reverse complement strand
CTTCACATGCGTAAGCTTTTGAAAACTTCTTTAGCTGACTTAGATCTTTCTGTACGTGCTTACAACTGCTTAAAATCTGCAGATGTTCGTACCCTTGGGGAATTAGCTAAATTAGAAATTTCAGATATGATGAAGTTCCGCAATTTTGGTAAAAAATCATTAACTGAATTAGAGCAATTAATCGATGAAAAAGGGTTGACATTCGGAATGGATGTTGCCAAATATCGATTAGATGAAGATTAATTAATCAAGTAATAGGTGGTTTATTCATGTGAATAAACTAACCGCAGCACGAAAGAGCTTTTAACTTACGAAATACAAAAATGAGACACGGTAAAAAATTCAATCACTTAGGAAGAACAGCTTCCCATAGAGCAGCCTTATTATCCAATATGGCATCCTCTTTAATTTTGCACAAGCGTATCGAAACTACGGTAGCTAAAGCAAAGGAACTACGTAAGTATGTAGAGCCTTTAATTACTAAATCGAAGGATGATTCGACGAATAATCGTCGAGTTGTTTTCGCTTATTTGCAAAATAAAGAATCCGTAAAGGAATTATTTGGAATCGTTTCTGAGAAGGTAGCTAATCGCCCAGGGGGTTATACTCGTATTATTAAATTAGGAAATAGACTAGGTGATAACGCCGAAATTTGTTTCATTGAATTAGTTGACTTTAACGAAACTATGTTAGCTGCATCTGCTGAAAAAGCAGGTAAGACGCGTAGAAGTCGTCGTAGTGGAGCTAAGAAAGAAGAAGGTTCTGATTCAATCGTTGCTGCTGCACCTGCCATTGAAGCTCCTTCTGCGGAGGTTGTTGAAGATGCAGTTGTCATAGAAGAAGTTGTTGCTGAAGAAGCTCTAGCTGCTGAAGAGGTTGTCGAAGTGGTAGCTGAAACTGAAGTAGCTGTTGAAGAAGTTGTTGCTGAAGAAGCTCCAGCTGCTGAAGTTGTTGCTGAAACGGAAGTAGCCGCTGAAGAAGTTGCTGCTGACGAAGTTGTTGCTGAAGAAGCTCCAGCTGCTGAAGAGCCTACGGATGCGCCTGCAACTGAAGAGCCAACAAAAGAAAAAGACGCTTAATTTCTCTTATATTTTTTTGAAGGGCTTCAGCATTTGTTGAAGCCCTTTTTTTACGTATTTTAGCATCAAAATTATATAGTTCATATTTTATGAGAATCACTGAATCCACTCCAGCTGTTTTACTTTTACAAGATGGCACTCTTTTTCACGGTAAGGCACTTGGTAAAATTGGGACCCATGGCGGAGAAATTTGTTTCAATACCGGAATGACGGGTTACCAAGAAATTTACACAGACCCTTCTTATGCTGGCCAAGTCATCATTAATACGACCGCCCATATTGGTAATTATGGCGTAATTAGTGAAGGAGAAGCCGAATCAGACCAAGTGCAAATTGCCGGAATGGTGTGTAATGAATTTGCTAGCGTACACTCAAGAGCCACTTCTGATGGATCACTTCAAGATTATTTGGCTAGCGCAGGAATCGTTGGAATTTCAGGGATTGATACACGCGCCTTAGTGCGTCATATCCGAACGAAAGGTGTGATGAATTGCTTAATTTCTTCTGAAATTTTTGATTTAGATGCCTTAAAAATAGAATTATCTAAAATTCCCTTCATGGAAGGTCTTGAATTATCTTCGCAAGTATGTACCCAACAACCTTATTTTTTAGGAGATGAAAGTGCTCCACACCGGGTGGCTGTCCTAGATTTAGGCGTGAAAAGAAGTATATTATCTAATCTCACCGATCGGGGTTGTTACCTTAAAGTATTTCCAGCTAAAACGTCTTTTGACGAAATTTCAAAATGGAATCCAGATGGTTATTTTGTATCGAATGGACCAGGTGATCCAGCCGTAATGCCCTATGCCGTTGAAACCGTTTCTAGCTTTTTAGACAGCGACAAACCTGTTTTTGGCATTTGTTTAGGACATCAAATTTTAGCCCAAGTTTGTGGATTAAAGACATATAAAATGCACAATGGTCATCGAGGTTTAAATCACCCTGTGAAAAATTTAGTTACAGGACTATCCGAAATAACCTCTCAAAATCATGGATTTGCGGTGATGATGGACGAGCTAATGGCTAGCTCACAAGCCGAATTAACACATGTTAATTTAAATGATAAAACGGTGGAAGGCCTTCAGGTTAATGGCAGGAAAGCTTTTTCAGTACAACATCATCCTGAAGCGTCCCCTGGACCCCACGATTCCCGTTATTTATTTGACCAGTTTGTTGATTTATTCTAACCAATAGATAAATGGTGGTCTAATGTTTCTCAAAGATTTTTGAGAAACAGGTTAGTGGTTGGCGTACCCAAACAAATGATTTTCCTTAATTTGCTTTGCTACGGAGGCAGGAACCATTTTTTCCCAATCTCCTACGCCATGTTGAATCATGCCTAATACGTTGTCTGTACGTATGGTCATCAAGTTTTCGTCGTATTTTTGGATGTCTTCCAACTTCTCATTGTCCTTTAAATAGGTCAATAAACCCGCTAAATGCGGCTCAGTTTCAAACGTTTCTAAGTGAATGATTTCACCCTGTTCATTTAAGGTCGGGTATAAATAAAGCTTTATTTTTTGACCGAATAAACTTGCAAACGCGCTAATAATACCTCCTGGTAAATCCTTATAGTGCGTCTCATCAAAAATATATTCTAAATTAGGCATACCCATGATGAGCGCCATACGTAGTTTTGTAAATTGACTCAAATAGGCAACCAATTTGAAATATTCATGGAAGTTAGAAATCAAAACCGTTTGACCTAAGGAACATAGAATATCCACTCGGTCCAAAAAGTCTTTTTCGTCGATTTGATTCGTCCCATCTTCCAAATTCCGAAGCGTTAATTCAGATAAAATACAGATTTTATCATCATCCACATCTGCCTCATTTTCAAATTGCTTAACTCCTTTTTTAAGCATATCTAAGAAAATATTCGTCACAGGCCTAAATCGACCACGAATTGCGACAATATGCTTTTTCGAAAGGGCATCATAGGGTTGCATCACATTGCCATCAGGTCCAAAAACCGCCGCTTGCGCATAGCCATGCTTAACCAAGTATAAAGACATTAATCGATTGTCAACCTCTTTAAAATCGGGACCTTCAAAACGGATCATGTCGATTTCAATCCGGTCTGTCGACAAATCATCTAATAAGGATAAAAGAAGGGTTTCAGGGTTGTTATGATGCGTGTAACAGCCATAAAGTAAATTTACGCCAATGATCCCTAGCGCTTGTTGTTGTAATATATTATCATTATCCAACATGTTCACGTGAATCACCACATCATTGAAAGCACCATTGGGTTTTAATTGAAACCTAAGTCCAATCCAACCATGACTTTCATTTGTTTTTTGATAGTTCAACGCCGAAACAGTATCTGCAAAGGCAAAAAATCTCTTTTCATCGGCTGATTCAGTTAAACGAACATTTAATAGTTTGTACTCGCGGTTTAACATTTTCATCAACCGCGTCTCACACACATATTTACCTGAGGCTTCCTCCCCATAAATTGCATCGGAGAAAGCCATGTCATAGGCGGAAATTGTTTTGGCGATCGTTCCAGCTGCGCCCCCTGCTTTGAAAAAATTAGCAGCAACATCCTGTCCAGCCCCAATTTCAGCGAAGGACCCGTAGACACTAAGATCTAAATTGATTTTTAATGCTTTTTGTTTCGTACCAATGGATTTAACTCTAGGTGTCATTGACGAATTTATTTTGTTGATGTACAAAGGCGTGATGCAATTTAAAAAATTATATCCTCATTTGTTATGTGCTCTTGTAAAAATCCAACTCTTATTTATTTTTTGGCCAAAGCTGATTTTTGTAATACAATGTCAAACCAGCCATTGGCGCTTCAGAAATGTGGCCTAATTTTAATTTGTGGGCACTCAAAACTCTTTTTAAAATATCGGAATAATAGAATGCAACGGAACCCGTAAAATGAATCGGGGTTTCAAAGGCATGCGTATATTTTAAAATATATAAGGAGCAAAATTGTTGGAATGACCGCTCGATTAATTGATAACAAAAGGGTTCTCTACGGTGCTGAAATATAAATTTGGAAAAGCTTGCAAACCAGCGATTAGGGAATTCGCCTCGATAGGCTTTTTCTAAAACATCTAACCTAGTGAGCTCACCAAACCTAGCAATGAAGCTTGTTCGTAATTCTTCCGGCATTTCATGATGCAAATAGCTAAGAACTAGCATTTTGCCTAAATGTCCTCCGCTACCTTCATCCCCTAACCAGAATCCTAGCGGTGGTATTTGCTCGGTTATTTTTTTGCCATCAAAAAAACCTGAGTTGGATCCCGTGCCTAATATGCATGCAATTCCTTTTTCGTCACCGCAACTCGCTTTAGCCGCCGCCATTAAATCATTCTCAATTTGCACGCTAGCCCCCTGAATGATCGTGGATAAAAACTCACGGATGATTTGTGCTTTGTCCTCTCCTGTGATCCCGGTACCGAAATAGTATATTTGTTCTATTTTTTTGCCGACAAGCCATGTTGAGACTTCCGTTTGCGAAGTAATGATCTCACTGGCCGACTGATAATAGGGGTTTATGCCTGCTGAAAAAAATGAATCATACGCCTCGTCAGGTTTGGCTATAAACCTCCATTCCGTTTTCGTAGAACCACTTTCAATGAGTAGTAACATGTTATTTTAAATGGCCTATTGGTTCAAATTTTTCAAATACTTTAGCTGAATGTGGCGCATCAGCCAATTCATCAGTTAAATCTTGCCCTGCCCAATGCTCATAATGCTTGCCATTTTTCCAAAGCTTGGACTTTGTCATATCAAAGATTTTACCAGCAAAGGCTACCCAAATTTCGGGTTTGTCCTGGCCATTTCGTAAAGCTAATTGTGATTTAGTATAAAAGGGCAATGAATTTTCCAAAGTAAAATATATCAAGTACGAAGCTAAATAAAATCATTGAAAGACCATTTTTTTAATAAAGATTTTTAATTTTACACGAATTAAATAAGTTTTAATATTATGAAACAGTATATCTTATTTCTAAGCTTTCTTGCAGCCATATTTATGGGTGCCTGCAGTTCAAAAAGTGACCCAACTCCCGTAACTCCTACACCCGTTATCCCTACGCCAGTAGCTCCTACAGTGGCTGATTTGGTTAAAAAAGTGTGGTCGGCAAATACAGTTTCATGGGATGGCGTGGTCCAATATACCAAAGGAGGAACGACTAATTTGGTCGCTGGGTATTCACAATTTAAATTAGATTTAAGCACTTCTGGTTCCGTCACTTTGACTGAATTTGATGGCAAAAAATTTACAGGCAGTTATTCATTGTCTTCAGATAATAAAAAATTGAATTTAACAGGTTTGACAAGTTCAGAAGGCGCACCTTCGGGAACCAATGGCACGTTAGAATTAACCATTAGCGGAACGCCTACGGCGACGAGTTTAGCCTTAGAAACGACTACAGCTTATATCAAGGCAACCAATAAAAAAGTAGCCTTGACTCTAGTAAATCCCTAAAAAAAATGCTTTAATGGGAGCCGCCCGTAAAAAGGCGGCTCTTTTTTATTATATGGAAAAGAGAACTGAAATTGGAAGTATTGGTGAATTTGGATTGATTGAGCGTTTAGCTAAACCATTTTCATCTCATCAATCCTGGACTGCGATTGGCATAGGGGATGATGCCGCATCATTATATGCGGAGGGACTCGAGGTGGTATCTACCACGGAATTATTGATTGAAGGAGTTCATTTTGATTTGTCCTATTCTCCATTGCCACATTTGGGTTTTAAAGTAGTTAGTTTGGCGCTTTCTGACATAGCAGCAATGAATGCTAAACCTACTCAAATATCGATAGGTTTAGGTTTAAGTAATCGCTTTTCAGTAGAGGCCGTCGAGGAATTATATACCGGTATCCAACAAGCTTGTGAGGAATATAAAGTGGATTTAGTGGGAGGAGATACTACCGCCTCTCCTCAAGGATTAATTATTTCGGTTTCCGCATTAGGGTTGGTTGACTCAAAGAACCTAACTAAAAGGTCCGGTGCCAAGCCCAACGATGTGATTTGTGTGACAGGAGATTTGGGAGGAGCCCTGATGGGTTTGCAATCGTTGGAAAGAGAGAAGCAGGTGTATTTAGCTAATCCAACCATGCAGCCAGAATTGGATGGGAAAAGTTATGTGGTATTGCGCCAATTAAAGCCCGTGGCACGATTTGATATTTTACATGAGTTGGCTGATATGGGGGTGGTGCCAACTTCCATGATCGATAGTTCAGACGGATTAGCTTCTGAAATTATTCATTTATGCAATGCTTCAAATACGGGTGCCAGGATTTTCGAGAAAAACATTCCTATTGACGATGAAACTTATTTATCGGCCACCGAATTTAATTTAAGCCCGTTGACCGCAGCATTAAATGGGGGAGAAGACTATGAATTAGTGTTTACCGTATCTCAAAAAGATTTCGAGAAAGTTGAGAAAATAGCCGATGTCACGGCGATAGGTTATATGACCGATGTGAAGCATGAGCGTGTTCTCGTCATGAAGTCAGATCAAATTGTGGATTTAACTGCGCCAGGCTTTGGCGAAAATTAGAATATGTCGGTAGCGATCATGCAACCTTATTTTTTTCCTTATTTGGGCTATTTTCAATTAGTTCAAGCGGTCGATCATTTTGTCTTTTATGATGATGTGATGTTTATTAAAAAAGGCTGGATCAACCGGAATAGAATCTTAATGCAGGGGAATGAATTTTTATTTACGATTCCTTTAGAAAAACAAAGTCAAAATAAAACCATCAGGGAATCAACAGTATCTTGGGGGAAAGAATTTCCGAATAAATTCATGAATCAATTAGATTCTGCGTATAAAAAAGCGCCAAATTATGCGGAGGTTAGGGGCCTGGTCGAGCAGGTTTTGAATAGAAAATTTGAAAGTTTGGCAGATTTAGCGAGCGAAAGTGTTCAAGCCACTTGGGCCTACCTGGGTTTGGAAAAAAAATTCTATCAGAGTTCCCAATTATCAGTTTCTGAGGATTTTGGTCGTGCTGAAAGGCTGATTGAAATCACAAAATCTCTAGGGGAATCTAGCTATATTAACGCAGTTAATGGCCAAGAATTATACGAAAAGGGCTTTTTCAAAGAAAATGGCATTGATTTGCATTTTTTGAAACCCAATTTGAGTCCCTATCTACAGGGGACTACTAAAGAGTTTGTTAATGGGCTTTCGATGATTGATGTTTTGATGTGGAATAATAAGGAAAAGGTTGTTCAATGGTTGGGAGATTCACAATTAATTTAGGCATTGATTTCCCGTTTAATAAATTTTGGTATCATTTTATGAATATATTGGTAACTTTGTAGATTGAATTAAAATAGATTTAAATTAGTCAATGACTCAGTCTTTATTCATTCGTCGTTATTCAAATCGATTCCTCTCTAGGTGGTTAG
>CAMBGA010000117.1 GCA_945866095.1 Spirosoma fluviale | reverse complement strand
AATTTAATGGTGATGCTCCTCTACTGCAGCCCCTATGTAAGTCGAAACTAACATGGTGAAAATGTAGGCTTGAACCACGGCAACAATCATTTCAATCACACTCATGAAAAGCGAAAAGGGTACCACCGCAATTCCTAATGCTGCACTTTTAAAAATAAAAATCAAAGAAACTAAACTTAATAAAATAATATGACCGGCAGTAATGTTGGCAAATAAACGGACCGTTAATGAAAATGGCTTCATAAATATACCTACAATTTCAACTGGGGTTAAAATAACCAATAACCATTTTGGGACTCCGGGCATTGCAAAAATATGTAACCAATAATTTTTCTTCCCATTGAAAATAGTAATAAAGAAGGCGATTAGTGCTAATACGAGTGTTACGGCAATATTACCTGTAACATTAGCTCCACCTGGGATTAAGCCTAAAACATTATTAAACCAGATAAAAAAGAACACTGTTAACAAATATGGCATAAACCTACGAAAATGTTTGTCTCCAATATTTGGCTTAGCAATTTCATCACGAATAAAGATAATGATGGGCTCAAAAAGAGATTGTATTCCTTTAGGTGCTCTATGTGGATTATCCTGATACTTTTTACCAATCCCTATAAAAATACTTAATAATAATACAGCTGATATTAAAAGTGAGGCAACGTTTTTAGTGATTGAAATATCATATATATGTTCTCCATTCTCCGCATGAATTTTACCATGAGACAAAGCTAGACCCTGATAAGGAACTTCTTCATGGTGCTCATTCTTGAAATTTGATGAGGAAAAAAGCATTAAACCTTTTGATTCTGAGTAAATAATACATGGAAGAGGTAACGTTACATGCGTGTGACCTATGGTCATAAAATGCCACTCGTGCTCATCCGCAATATGATGCATGATTAATTTACCGGGATCAAATTTTTCTGATTTACTTTCTTCTGGAGCTGCTGCGGTGCTTGTAGCTTCCGTTGGAGCAGGTTTTTGCGCCGCTTCTTTCTCATTTGCCCAAACAGGTAGGCTGGTCAAGCAAAATAAAAATCCTAAGATTATATTTGTAAAATACATTTTTTTCAAATTAGTCAACATCGGCATCTTCATTCGCTCTAAAAAATAATTTTATGATGTAATTTTTGCTAATCTATTGATTAACAGATTATTGGCTTTTAAAAATCAGGAAATTTCCTTCGAGATTTCTAAAAACGTCGCAAGTTACGAAGCAAACCAAATATTTCAAAATTTGAACTACATAAATAGAGTACAAAAAAGTTGCCAATAAACAAATAAATTTGTGGCGTGTGAGAATAGGCGAAGAATGCGATAAAGAGAATGCTTAAAATAAATCGAATGCCAAAGGATGCGGTTTGGAATTGCACAAACTTTTCACCCTCATTTTTTAGTCCAAATTGGGCTAATTGGAGTGTCAAATAGGTTTGAAACAACAGAAATACAAAGATGAATTTTAAGTCGGGATGCAGAAAATGAGCCAAGGAACTTTGGCTGATGGCCCAAACGCCTAGGCCAATTATGAAATAAAAAATAAATATTTTCAACATGGGACAAATATCTGATAATTGTGGGGTTAAATTAAATTTTAACCATCAATTTTTGGAATTTCCTTAATCCCGCTGTTAATTTGCATCCTCATTCAGTAGCTGATTGCCATTGAATTATAAAGAAGAAGGGAGAGACTAGGCTCTGTGAACTTCTGGCAACCCGTCAAGTAATTGACCCCGGTGCTAATTCCTACCCCAGGCGGTTGCCTGTTTAGGGAAATATAATGTTATGTTTTATGCAAGCAAAAATTCATCATTATCATTCGACCGACACCTTCATTTTAGAAAATGGGTTTCAATTTCCATGTTTTGATTTGGTGTATCAAACGTGGGGGAAAGCAAATGCTGCACAGGATAACATCATCTGGATTTGTCATGCATTTACGGGCAGCCACGATGTAGCTGAGTGGTGGCAAGGTTTAGTAGGACCTGGAAAATTATTTAATCCTGAGAATAACCTGATTGTTTGTGTCAATATCCCTGGGTCGCATTATGGGTCCACCGGTCCTTTGTCGGTGAATCCCCTGACGGGCCAACCTTATTTTCATACTTTTCCTGCATTAACGATTCGGGATGTCGTCAATTCTTTTGAATTACTCAGAAAGCATTTAAAAATTAAGAAGATTAAGACGTGTATTGGAGGTTCTATGGGGGGCCAACAAGCCCTAGAATGGGCAATTATGAAGCCCGAGTTGATCGATAATTTAATTTTAGTCGCGACCAATGCGGTGCATTCTTCTTGGGGAATTGCGTTTAACGAATCGCAGAGAATGTCGATCGAAGTCGATCCGACATGGACCGAATCGAACTCGCAAGCTGGAATTAACGGCATGAAGGCTGCTCGGGCTACCGCTTTAATTTCATATCGAAATTATGAAACGTACCAAATTACGCAGGCAAGGCAAGAAAATTCCATGGGAGGAAATTTAAGAGCAGTCTCTTATCAAAGATATCAAGGAGAAAAATTAGCCAAACGCTTCAATGCTTTTTCCTATTACCGATTATCTACGATGATGGATTCCCAAGATGTAGGTAGAAATCGCGGTGGGGTGGTAGCTGCTTTAAAGTCGATACAATCTAGAACCTTAGTGATTGGCATTAAATCAGATGCCCTATTTCCTATCGTTGAACAAGAATTTTTAGCCAAACATATTCCCGATGCTTCATTTCAAGTAATCGATTCTTTGTACGGACATGATGGCTTTTTGATTGAAAGTGGTTTGATGACTAAAGCGATTCGCCTGTGGCAAAAATTACTCCGACTAGAAGTAAATCCTATGGCCGACTTTTTCAAAGAACTTGAAAATGTGAATTGATTCTATACGCATCATTGACCTATGAATTTTAAAGATAAAATAGTTTGGATCACAGGAGCTTCTTCCGGAATAGGAGAAGCCTTAGCTTATGCCTTTGCTCGCCAAGGGGCCAAGCTTGTTTTATCGGCCCGACGAGAATCCGAATTAAATCGTGTGGCTGATGCTTGTCGATCATATGGTTCAATGGCACATGTGATGCCTTTTGACGTGATCGACTTATTGGCCCACGAGGAGAAAGTGAATGAAGTAATACGGACTTATGGCAAAATAGACTATGTTATTTTAAATGCGGGTGTGAGCCAAAGGTCCTTTATTGAAAATACGAAATTTGACGTTTACCGACAATTATTTGAGGTTAATTTCTTTTCGATCGTCTCTTTAACGCAAGCCATTTTACCCATATTTAAAAGTCAAAAATCAGGAAGATTTGTCCCTATTGCATCTGTGGCTGGGCGCATAAGTACCCCAAGAAGAGCCGCATATGGTGCTACAAAACATGCATTGATTGGCTTTTTCGATTCTTTGAGGGCCGAGGTGTATGAGGATGGGATTCGGGTAACTACTATTTTGCCAGGATATATTAAGACGAACATTTCCATTCATGCACTCAATGAAGACGGTGAAAAATATGGCAAAATGGACCCAAATCAAGCGAAGGGCTTAGATGTAACGGTAACAGCGGAAGCTATTTTGAATGCGATAAATACCGGGAAAAATGAGTTTTTTATTGGCGGAAAGCTTGAGGCTTTAGGCCTTTTTGTCAAACGTTTTTTCCCGGCACTCTTGTTTTGGATGATTCGAAAAATAAAAAATACCTAAGCAGTTTCTTTCTTCTCGCTAAAGAAAAGCACAAACAACAGAAGCACTAAGGCAGCTATCGCGGCTGGTACCATCCAAACTGATTTCCAATCATGCACACCTCCGCTGGTATACATGTCTAAAACGATTCCTGATAATTTAGATCCGATGCCCATTCCCACGCCATAAGTGGCTAAAGTAATTAATCCTTGGGCTGAGCTTTTAATCTTTTCACCCGCTTTTTGATCCGTGTAGATTTGTCCTGTGACAAAGAAGAAATCAAAGCATACTCCGTGTAAAATGATACCGATATATAAAATCCATTCACTTTGGATTCCGTCGCCGTAGCCAAAGCATAAGAAGCGGATAATCCAGGCAACAAGCCCAACGATTAACATTTTCTTGACTCCTAAGCGGATAAAAGCCAGTGGAATTAAGAGCATGAAAATAACCTCAGAGGCCTGTCCCAATGACATTTTGTTTTCAACATTGGTCATGTGTGAATCTGTCAAAGACGGGTTTGCCATCGCATAATAAAATGAGAGAGGGATACAAATTAGGATAGATGAAATAAAGAAAATTAGGAATGAACGATCCTTGAATAATTTGAGTGCATCCAAACCAATGATTTGCCCAATCGACGCATTTTTATCTGCTTTTGGTGGGGTGTCAGGAAGGAAGAAAGCATATATTCCTAAGGCAAATGAACTGTACATGGCAATTTGAAATATGGCAACGTTGTCGCCTAAGGCTAAAAATCCAATGATATTAGTGACAACAATCCAGGCAATGGTTCCCGTAACTCGAATCGCGGGAAACTCCTTTTCAGGATTTTGCATTTGATTCATGGCGATGGAGTTTGACAAGGCCAAATTAGGAGCGAAACAAAGCGTGTAAGCTAATATGTACCAAAAGAAAATTTCAGGATCCCTCGTTTGACTTAAGAAATACAATATCACACCTCCTAAAATATTAAGAAATCCCATCACCTTTTGCGCTGAGAAAAAACGGTCAGCGATCAAACCAACAAAAAAGGGAGCAAAGATTGCCGCGATGGAAAATGTGGTGTAGGCATTTCCCACTTGGTCTCCAGTCGCACCCAACGTTGTTAGGAGATATTTACTCATTTGGCCATACCATGCTCCCCAAGAGAAGAACATCAAAAACATCATGGCCATGAGCTGGAATTTTACAGTACTTTTCATCATTATTTGGTTTGTTCAAGACCAAAAATACAAATTTGCATGAAATTAAAAATTTTATAAAAATATTTTTTTAGCGAAACTCAATGAAAATTAAAACCTAAAATGACTGAATTGTACAATTTTTTATAAAAATTTATCAAAATTCAATCCACTTTTTTAATCTCTTACAAAAATGAGTAAAAAGGGCTTCGAATTCGATCCTGAAGCATTTTTATCGAGAATTTACAAAATTTGATTTTAATTATTTTTTGTTGTTGCTTTGGTCAAAATTCAGAAGAATTACAGCTGAATTCATTAAAGTTAATATGTTTCTATTAGGTGTTTTGTTAATTTCAGGTAGGCCAACAGGATCTTTTCAGGGTTCGATGACTTTATTTTTAAGTCTGTTTCTGTTGATTTCAGTAGCCCTCATTGTGGTTGGAATTTTCTTGTATAAAAAACGATCTAAATGGGTGTCTCATTCAATAACAACCTATGGCAAGATTGTTGAGATATCTAAGCGATATGCACGTGGAGACCATTCAGGTCGTTTCCCTATTTATTTTCCAATCGTTGCCTATCATGTGAATGGGTTAGAATTTAGAAGAGAAGCTGAGCAGGGAATCGCAAAAAGTTGTGAGATTGGCCAGGAAATACCTGTTCGTTATCTTTCTGAAAATCCGTATGAGGCATCTTTAAGTGACAATTCTGTCCCTGTATTAAATCCTACCATATTTTTTGTCCTTGGTTTCTTGATGCTTTTTAGCTCGATTGCTTTGTCTTTGATGACACATTGATTTTTTGTTTTTAAAATCATTTTGTAATTTGGTTCCTCAAATCATTTCGTATGGAAACTATAGTTAAAGAAAAATCCGAATTTCGTAATTACGAGCAAGGCGATATTACTGCAGCCGTAAAGGACCACTATTATAAGATGCGTACGCGTCAAACGTATGATTATGTTCAACGGATGAAAAAAAAGTATTTGACTTTTGAACGTCCGATGGATTTATGGGACATGATGGATCGCCTAAACGCCTTAATTGACATAAGCGACCCTGATTTAAATCTCCCTAACATTATCCATTTATTGCAATCTGCAGAAGGAATTCGCCAAGATGGTCGTCCAGATTGGATGCAATTGGTAGGTTTGATTCATGACTTAGGAAAAGCTATGTATTTATTTGGTTCTGATGAGGACGGAACGAGCCAAGCAGAGCAATGGGGATTAGTTGGCGATGTGTTTGTAGTCGGTTGCAAATTGCCTGACACTTGTGTGTATCCAGAATTCAATCAGGAAAATCCGGATATGTTGGTCGATCGCTATAATTCAGAATTAGGTATTTACAATCCAGGTTGTGGATTAGATAATTTAGAATTAGCCTGGGGGCACGATGAATATTTATACCAAGTATTGAAAAACCATCCTACGAATACAATCCCAGAGGCGGGAATGGCGATGATTCGTTTTCATTCGTTTTATCCATGGCATACCGGTGGAAGTTATCAAGCATTATTGAATGAAAAGGATGCACAATATTTAGATTGGATTAAGGATTTCAATCAGTATGATTTATATACGAAATCTCCTGTAATCCCTAATTTCGAAGAATTAAAGTCTTATTATATGCCTATTGCTGAAAAATATTTAGGCAAAGGTCCTATCTACTGGTAAGGATTTTAAATGATTAAAAATAAAAGGGAGGTCTTCGAATGAAGACCTCCCTTTTGTGTTTTATATGGTTTGGGATGAATTTTAAGGTTTACCAACCATCATTCTTTTTTGGTTTGGCATTCGCGGAATTCTTTTTTGCCGGGGTGGCTGCCATTTCTGAGGCAGCAGATCCTTTTAATTCGACATCCGATTCCACTCGACTATAGACCCTACAAACAATTTTCCATTGATCATTTATTTTTAATAAACTTAATAAATCAATGTATTTGAAGTCGGCAAATTGTAATTCTACAGTCGCCACTCCAGAAGTTCCAGCATACGAATAGGAAATTAATTTTCCTGTTGCTTTAACTCCACCCGCAGGCATTTTGCTTATAAAGGTTTTTACGGGAGAGTCTTGAACCCTTCCCGTAGCTGTATTTAGGTTTCTCAATAAGGCACCTGCATAAAATGCTTTATTTAAGCTTGCGGAATCGCCTTTGGTGAATCCGTCAAAATAGGTGTTGATGATCGATTTGATCGAGTCATCATCTGTTTGGGCCAAGCTAGCTATACTGAAGCAAGACCATGCGATTGTCATTAAGATGATTTTTTTCATAAGGTATTTAATTAGTTGCCAGAGGTGAATTCTGAGGGAAGTGCTTCCCCTTTCATAAATAAATTTGCTTTTTCTGGGTACAAAATGGATTGAACTACGTTAACTCTTCCCAAAGAATGTCCTGCCATATTACCCAAAATTATAATGGATGAATTGTCTTTTGGATTGTGAAGATAGTAATTTTTAAATCCATGCCACCATCCCGTATGATAGGTAAGCCACTCACCATTATCGAGTTGCGTCAGGCGCCAACCAAATCCATAGTTTTTGGGAAGGGTAGTAGGAATCGTGTGTTGGGGGGTAAAGGCTTCTTCCAAAGTGCTTGATTTGACTAATTTTTCTTCATTTAGAGCGCTGTCCCAAAGATGTAAATCCTCAACGGTCGAGTAAATACCTTTGTCGCCCGTTACTCCATCTAAGTGATTAAAGTCA
>CAMBGA010000116.1 GCA_945866095.1 Spirosoma fluviale | reverse complement strand
GCTGAAACATCTACCGTTCCATTAGTAACATTTAAGGTCGTTTGGAGGTTACTTGGTAAAGTAACTGCAGGTGGAACTGGTTTTTTACATGATGTAATCCCTGCAAAGAAAATAATGAATAAGTAATTAATGTTCATCTTTTTATAGTTAGTTATTCTGTTTTTAATTTCAAGTACCACTTCAAACCACCAGCATGGTGACCATATTGTAGGTGCATTGTTGAATCAGTTAAATCTAATATACGATAAGTTAATACCCCTGTGTAGAATCCTAAAAAGGACCCATTTGAAACGGTAATAGTAGGTGAGGTACCTTCAGTTAAGAGCCAAGTTTTATCTAATTGATCTCCATATGGGGCAGTAAAATCGCCTAGGTTTTGAAAAGACCCTGGAAAGCTAGCGGACAAAGAGTTGTGCACATAAACATCACCATTGGTAATCATATCAAACTTAAATCCGTTCAATGTAAAAATATATTTATCGTTATAAAGTCCTACCCCTACTTTATCCAAAGGCCCTGCAGCCCACCACTCAGGAACAGTTCCTAAGGCACTCTCTGGGTCTGGCCCTACGCCCATATGCCCTGTTTGAGTAGAATCAATTACCCACGTTTTAAATCCAGGGCCAGTTGCACCCCCTGTTAACTTAGTAAAAATAGGGTTGTTTAGCAGAGATAAATCTGTTTGAGCGATTACAACATCTTGTGTAGTGCTTCTGCTACCACCATTATTAAAAACGGTTAGCTTTATCGTGTATGTTCCAGCGTATGGATAAGATGCTACTGCTGTTGCTCCTTGCGCTTTTACACCGTTGCCAAAATCCCACAAACATTGATAATTCTGACTGGTGGCCGTTAAATTAAGAACATTCGCACTTGTTGAAGAAACGCTATACGTAAACGACGCCTCAGCCAAAGTAGGTGGATTTCCTAATTGCGGATTATTTTTTTTACACCCCATAAAGAGCATAGAAATGCTTGCTATTAAAAAAAGAGTCTTTTTCATCTATATAAATTTAATATCCATTATTTTGAGGCCAATTTCCTCCTGCTAAATCTATTTCCACTTGAGGTATAGGAAAAACTTCATGCTTTCCTGCTACAAAACCATCAATAAAATCAGCGGCTTTTCCGGTTCTAACTAAGTCAAAAAAGCGATGTCCTTCACCAGATAATTCATAACGACGTTCTCTGTAGATGACATCAATGGAATTAACAGAATTAGGTTGAACACCAACTCGAAGACGTACTTGAGTAACTAAGGACTGCGCTGTAGCTGTGTTTCCACTCTGGTAATGCGCTTCGGCTGCCATTAAAAGTACATCTGCATAACGAATTACTCGATAATTCACAGGGCTAGTTAAATCATTGTCAGGCAATCCAATTTCATCTTGCCTTTTAATGTACTTATTATTGTAAAAACCCGTATGCCCACCTGCGCCAATAGCATATGAAATAGAGGCTGCATTTGGCTGCGCAGCAATAAAAGCATCAATATCTAAAATTGTGGCCCCTCTACGAATATCAAGCGAAGAAAAAGCATCATAAAGCTCTTGCGTAGGGAGATTATAACTATTTCCATCACCATAAACTGGTCCATTATATTGTCGTATGCCTTGAAAACCAACCGCTGCATTTCCTTCTAAACAAATATAGCAGCCATAAGAGCCCCCTTCTAAACCAGAGTATTGAACATCAAAGACTGTTTCGCTATTATTTTCATTACTAGCAGAAAATAATTGATTGTAATCAGGAATAAGACTATACATACCCATAGCGATCACCTCATCAAAAGTTGACGCTGCTTGCGCAAATTTGTTTTGGTATAAATAAGCCTTCCCTAAAAATGCCAATGCAGCACCTTTTGTAGCACGACCTTTTTGACTTGCAACCGGATTTAATATGGAGGCAGCATAGGTAAAATCCTCTTCTATTTGAGCATAAACTTCTGCTTTAGGAGTTCTTGGCAATTGCATTGCCTCTTCAATTCCGATTCTTTTATCAATAATTAAGGGAATGTCTCCAAAAAACTTCACCAATTCAAAATAATAATACGCCCGCAAAAATCTAGCTTCAGCAATAATATGCTCTTTTCCTTGAAAGTCTATTTTATCTTTATTCTCTAAAATATAATTTGCGCGGGTGATTCCAGCGTAATTCCATCTAAGTACATTTCGTAACTCATTGTTCACACTACCATGGGTCATGTCATCAATTTGATGTAATCCTTGAGAGTCATTTACACTTTCTCCGCCAGCTATTGAATTATCAGAAGCTATTTCACCAATCCAAAATGACATAAACGAACCCTGAAGTAAATCATATGCTCCAGTTAAAGCGCGTTCATAATCCTCCTTTGTTTCAAAAAAGTTTTCGACATCCTGCGTGTAAGGAGGATCTATGTTTAAGAATTTATCGCAACCTGCAGATAAAAAAACAATCAATACACTAAAAATAACCTGTTTAAATCGCTTCATGTCTTAAAATTTAAGTTGAATACCTACCATGTATGTTTTTGCTTGCGGATAAAATCCGTAATCTACTCCAGCTGCTAAAACTCCTGGAGAACCAATGTCAGGATCAAAGCCTTGATATCTAGTTAAGGTAAATAAATTGTTAACTGCTGTATAAATTCGGAAAGAATCTATTTTCAAGCGCTTTAATTTTTTTAAGGGAACTGTATAGCCCAATTGAATGTTTTTTAAACGAGCAAAGGATCCATCTTCAACAAAATAGGAAGAAAAAACATTATTTCTAGTCTGACCAGTAGTTACTCTTGGGTGCTCATTCGTAGATCCTGGACCTGTCCAACGATCTACCACATAACCTAACTGATTGGCATATGGTTGCTGGCGTTCATAGTTTCTAATAATTTCCTGACCGATAGCCGCATATATATTTCCTGAGAGATCAAATCCTTTGAATTTTAAATTGAATGCGAAACCCATGGTAAAGTCGGGAATTGGCGATCCTAAATATGTTTTATCCAAATCGCCATTAAAATTTACCACACCATCACCATTTTGATCTACAAAGATTAAGTCTCCCGGTTGAGCACCGTCTTGAACAACGGCGGCATTATCTATTTCATCTTGCGTTTGAAAAATTCCAGCCGTTTCGTAGCCGAAAAAATAGCCGATTTCATATCCTGTTTGAAACCTTGTAGCTATATCCCCTCCTACGCTAAATTGAGCACCAGGAATATAATCTACTCCTTCTGGAACTGCAGTAACTTTATTTGAAATTGTTGTGAAGTTTATGTTTAAATCAGCTGTGAAAGATTTATTACGCTCCGTTTTGTAAGCCAATTCCAACTCGACTCCTTTATTCGATACATTTCCAGCATTAATAATTGGAGGATATCCTCCTGGGCCATACGATCCTAAAACTGCTGTTACTTCAGGCTGAAAGAGTAAATCAAAGGTGTTTTTAACAAAATAATTTGTCGTAAAGTCTAATTTATTCCAAAATGTCATGTCTGCACCAATGTTAAACTGTCTTGTTGTTTCCCATTTCAAATCTGGATTTGATGGCCTTCCGATTGCAACACCGGGCGTAATTACATCATTAAAAACATATACCCCTTCTCCATTTAATAATCCTCGGTATGCAAAGTTTGGTATCTGGTCATTTCCTGATACACCATAGCTAGCCCTAACCTTTAAGAAGTTAATAAACTTAATGTTATAAAATTTTTCCTCAGAAAGTAACCATCCACCGCTAAAAGTTGGGAAAAAGCCATAACGACTATTCGGACCAAACTTACTAGATCCATCGCGTCTTAAAATAGTTGAAAAAAGGTATTTAGAGTCATAGGAATATTCGGTGCGTAAAAAGGAAGAAATCAAACGCTCTTTGAATTCCCAAGAACCAACATTATTTAAAAACCCACCTTGTGCTGTATTAGCTGAAATATCAGCATAGTCTAAGGAGTTATTCGGAATGCCGTAACCAGTTCCATTAAGTGATTCGCCTTTACGCTGAAAAATAGAAATTCCTGCTGTCCCCTTAATAGTATGTATTTCTTGAAAAGTTTTATCATAATTTAAGAAGCTTTCATAAGTTAAATCCAAAAAGGTAGATCGTTCTTCGTACACCGACGCACCACGAACAATAAAAACACTATCTGCAATCTCTACTATTGGCGATTCTAGCATTTCATTAATCGCTGTGTTGGCGTATTTTCCATCACCATACCAAACCAAGGGGGAGAATACTTTTGAATTTATGACGGAATAATTATAATTGAATCGATTGGTGAAAGAAAGGTTTTCATTGAAAGCATAAACGAACTCTTCTTTTCCGACGAATTTTGCAGCGATTCCCCAGTTGTATTGATTTTTAATTTGTGCAATTGGGTTAATGATATCGCTCACTTCTTCAAGATAAGAAAATTGACCGTTAGGTGTATAAACTGGCTCGTTTGGAAAAGCATTTATAGTATTGTACAAAACCGAACCAATACCATTTTCAGGCAAGGTATTCCGTGAATCATTGGAGAATAAAAGCACAGAATTTAATTTTAGCTTTGCAGACATATCGGTACTAAAATTTAGCCGAGCATTATAACGAGAGAAGTGAGATTTTGCCCCTCCCACAATTCCATCTTGAGTAAAATAGCCCAATCCGATAGAATATTTAGTGTTTAGTGTGCCGCCACTCAAACTCATATTTTGACTTTGAATAGGGGAACTGGTAAAAACAGAATCTTGCCATGGTGTACCTATTCCAATATTTGTATTAGCAAAAGGCATAGCCTGTCCGCCCATTGCGAACATTTCATTTTTAATTACAGCATATTCTTGAGCAGTCAACAAATCTAACTTTCTTGCTGTTTGTTGAATCCCATAATAAGCATTGTATTCAAATTTTGGTTTGGAATTCATACTGCCATTTTTCGTTTCAACGATAATAACACCATTTGCAGCACGAACACCATAAATTCCAGCAGTAGCGTCTTTCAACACATTCACCGACTTTATATCAGATGGATTTAAAGCATTTAGACCCTCAGAGTCATAAACAATTCCATCAACCAATATTAATGGATCATTATCGCCGAAAGTAGAAATACCACGTATTCTGATATTTGCAGAACCGCCAGGGGAACCAGAGTTTGTAGAAACATTTACCCCTGAAACTTGTCCTTGCAAAGCTTGATCAACCCGCGAGATATTAAGTTTTTCAATATTTTCTCCACCAACTCTTGTACTTGCTCCAGTTAGTTCTTTACTTTTAGCAGACCCATAACCAATAACAACTACTTCTTTGACATCTTTTATGATCATTGACATAGTAACATCAATAATCTTTCTTCCATTTACTGGAACTTCCATTTTATTGTAGCCAGAAAACGAAAAAACTAAAATTGCATTTGTTGTATCAATTAGTTTGATACTATAATTTCCTTTGAGATCTGTTACAACTCCATTTTTTTTTCCTTTCTCAACGATGGTAGCAAATGGGATTTGCTCATTTTGCTCATTTAAAACAACTCCAGAAATAGTAGTAGTTTGAGAAAACCCAAAGTTTATAAAGTAAAACAAGGGAGAACATAGAAGTAAGTATTTTATCATAAAAAAAAATTATAAACAAATATAAACAAAATTAATTATAGTACATAAGACAATAAGTTTTTTAACGCCCCTATTTATAACTATGAAATAAATCTGATATTTAAACCTAATCTTTAGTTATAAATCTTAATAGGCCATAAAAAAACATGTCATTAAAATTATAAATTTAATATATAAAACTTTATTTTAGACTACCATAGAATTTAAAGCTTTGCTATTCTTCTAGTTATCTTTTGATAAGCATGTTCGCTTCGTAGAAAATAAGCCCCTGCAGGAAGAGTCGAAAGGTCTAATATCGTTTCTGATGAAGTAGGGGTAATCTCCATTAGGTTTTTTCCAAAGCAGTCGAAAAGTATTATTCTAGTAGTTTCCTCTGGATGTAGAATAATCAATTGATCGCTTGTTGGGTTTGGGTATACTTCTATTTCACTTCTGTTGTTTTCTCCCAAACCTATATTGTTTTCATTTCTGAACAATACATTGTCGATATAGACAACGCCAGAGGCAACAGGAGCTCCAGAAATGATCAACTGCGCAATGTGCTCTGTGCTATTCAGCGAAGTGAAATTACTCAATGGAATGTCGTAAGTGTTCCACTGTTCTAGGATAGGCACAAAGGATAATTCGTGTTCGCTGTCATCACCGCCTGCATAGGCCATATCAGCCCCAAAATCAACCAGTTTAATTTTTAAAGTAGTAATATTTGCAGTCCAAGCATCTATTCTGAGATGGGTCATGGCGCTTACATTTAGAATATTCGCGCCCAATGTTTCGATGCCTACGAAATTCAAATCCGTGTATTTCTTAGTATCATTTCCAGCGATTTGCAAATTAGTTAGTGTGCCTTGCGACCAGGGAGCTTGCCAAGTGTCAACACTTACGTTCGTGTAAGGATTACTAAACATGGAAATAACATTTGTAGCATTGTAAGTTGGTGTTGGTGCCGCTACCATAGGTTCGTTTAGTGGAGGGCCCTGATTGCTAAATTTGATATTGTCGAAATAACAGATGTTGTCTTGGTTGCGTTGTTGAAAATCTGGAAAAATAATGATTTGATCGATACCCGTAGAAGAAGGTGCGCCAATGATGGCGGTGAAATCAAAAGTAAGTTCTTCCCACTGATTGATGAGTGTATTGCTGACCAATAGTTCACCCGTAGAAGCACCTGCAGGTGTTGCAAACTTTATCCCAACAGGACTAATAATAGGTTTGTAGACCATAATTTTTACAATGCAATTACTCGCTGTTAAGGTGAAGGTCCCAAGGTTAGTGCCATGCTGCGATTCGCATCCTGCCCAAGGCATACCATTTTGTTTCGCTATAAATTTCGCTACCTGCCCTGAAGGATTTATGCCTGAAACCAAAGGATTGGCAACAATCTCTAAAGGAGGCTGATTATCATTTTCAAAAACGGTCCAGGTCCAAAGTGTTCCGTATCCACCGGGTTCAAAGGTGATTGGTCCATTCTGCGCAAAACAGGTATTTGCGGCAATGATTATAAAAAGGAATAGTTTATTTTTCATGGCTCATAATGTAACTTGTTGTCTAAATTACAATAATTATTTCTAAACTTTGATTTTATCTTACTTTTTAGGCGTAAAGCAAGTAATCTCATCATAGTTTCTCTAGCTCACATTTATTTATGCGTACATAATGGTTTGTCCCGTTGGAATAATTTTGTGCATTTCCATTGAGTAAAAGAATGACTATGTAGTTTGAATTTATGGAGCTTCCACCAGACGAATTGCTCAAGTACATATAATTTCCTGAGACAAAAGATGGCAAATTGATTTCTTTTAGACTTCCATCGAGCCCTTTCTTAATAAATAAACCATTGTGCTTGATACACAGGTAATATAATGTTCCTTGGTGCTCAATCAGTCGAATCCGATTGATATCATCCATTTCTAATGGAATTGGAGTTTCGGTCGTTTGCCCGCTAGCATCAACTTCTAGTTGGAAGTAGCTCGATTTCCATTCCTCCGAGGG
>CAMBGA010000115.1 GCA_945866095.1 Spirosoma fluviale | reverse complement strand
TAATCCGTATTTTCGTACAAAAGTAAGAAAACTTAATGGTTCGAGCAGAAATTATTACAATTGGGGATGAGATTCTTTATGGTCAAATATTGGACACTAATACCCAATGGATCAGTTTTGAGTTAGATAAATTAGGGATTAAAACGATTCGGAAGTCTTCCGTAGGTGATTCAGCTGAAGAAATAACGGCGATTCTTAATGAATCTAAATCTAGGGCGGATGTTGTTTTCATTACTGGCGGCCTGGGGCCAACAAAAGATGATTTAACGAAAAAAATATTAGCTGATTTCTTTCATTGTTCACTGGAAATGAATGATGATGCCTTAGAAGATGTCACTGAATTTTTCTTAAAACGTGGGCGCGAGTTAACAGATATTAATCGAGGTCAAGCACTTTTGCCAACCAAAGCCCAATTTATTCCCAATAAGCAAGGTACTGCACCCTGTATGTGGTTCGATGAATTTGGTGTCATATGGGTTTCGATGCCTGGAGTTCCTTTTGAGATGAAAGCCATCATGGAAAATGAAGTTATTCCAAAATTGGTTTCACATTTTAAAACCCCAATTATTTATCATAAAGTAATAAAAACGATCGGCATAGGTGAATCTTATTTATCTGATTTAATTCAAGATTGGGAATTATCACTTCCAAAACACATTAAATTAGCCTATTTGCCATCTCTTGGAATTGTAAAGCTTCGACTTACGGCTTTTGGAGATGATCTTGAAATATTAAAAGCGAATGTAGAAGAGCAAATAGCTCTTTTACGCCCCATGATTAATTCCTATATTTTTGGTTATGATAAGGATGAAATATCTGAAGTTGTGGGCCAATTATTACTAAAAAATAAGGCCACACTTGCTTTGGCAGAAAGTTGTACCGGGGGACATTTATCTCATCAATTTACTCAAATTTCAGGTTGCTCTGAATATTTTATAGGTGGTGTGATTTCATATTCCAACGAGATTAAAAAAGAAATTTTGCATGTTTCTGATTCTATTTTAAATATAGATGGAGCGGTGAGTGAGTCTTGTGTATCCGCTATGGCGAAATCCATTAGAGAAAAATTCAAATCGACTTATGGAATGGCCACTTCTGGGATTGCTGGACCGGCGGGGGGGAGTGTTGAAAAACCGGTAGGTACCGTCTGGATTGCTTTAGCCTCTGAAGGAGAAGTAATCACAAGAAAGCTACAATTGGGCGGTAATCGAATGCAAAATATACATATGACCTCTTTAAATTCATTGAATTTGATTAGGCGATATTTATTAAAAGATTTATCTTAGTATTATGGCTATAACGGAAATTATCATGCCCAAAATGGGTGAAAGCATCACGGAAGCGACTGTTTTAAATTGGTTAAAACAGCCTGGTGATTATGTGGAACCGGATGAATTTATTGTTGAAGTAGCCACCGATAAAATTGACACTGAGGTGCCCTCTCCTATAGCAGGTTATTTGAAAAAAGTATTAGTTCCTGTAGGCGGTATCGCCGAAATTGGCAAACCTATATGTATTATAGACTCAGTTGTCACCCAAGAGCCTAGTCCAACTGAAATGAACATCGATTCTTATTCTATTATTGAAGATCTGACTCTTTCTAATTTAACTGATCTTTCATTGGGTAATTTTAATCCAAATTCTGGTCAATCCAATCCCTGGATTTCGCCGTTGATCAAGCAAATATGCCAACAAGAAAAAGTATCTCAACGTGAATTAAGTGATATTGTTGGCTCAGGTTTAGATAATCGAGTGACTAAAAAGGATGTATTGAATTACATTGCTATTCGAAACTCAAAAAGAGTTATAGCCTCAGGTACCTTAAGTCAAGGGTCTGGATTGCGCTTACCGGGTGATGAAGTTTTTGAAATGGATCGAATGAGGAAAATGATTTCCGAAAGAATGCTCGATTCCAAAAGGATTTCTCCTCACGTCACTTCATTTCTAGAAACTGATATGACCGCTATGGTTCAGTGGCGTGAAAAAAACAAAATCAAATTCCAAGAAAAATATAAAGAGCCTATTACCTATACACCTTTATTATTTATGGCGACTGCTTTGGCTCTTAAGGATTTCCCCGGAATGAATATATCCGTGGAAGGAAATTTCATAGTCCAACATGCCCAAATTAATATTGGAATGGCCGTAGCATTGCCTAATGGTAACTTAATTGTACCCGTTATTCATGAAGTGGATAAGCTGTCTTTAGTCGATTTAACTAAAAAAGTGAATGATTTGTCAAACCGCGCAAGGTTGAATAAACTAAAGCCTTCCGACTTAGAAGGTGGTACATTTTCAATTTCTAACATTGGATCTTTTGGTAATTTAATGGGAACACCTATTATCGTTCAACCTCAAGTGGGAATTTTAGCTTTTGGCTTAATTGAAAAAAAGGCATCAGTAGTTAGTCGGCCTGAAGGCGATTCAATCGAAGTGCGCCAAAAAATGTTTATTTCACACTCGTATGACCATCGAATTATTGACGGCAATTTAGGTGGAGGTTTCTTAAAAAGAGTATCTGATTACCTAGAGAAATTTAACTTCCCTGAAGAAATATAAAAAGCCCTCGTTAAAGGGCTTTTGAATATTTTAAAATTTAGCGTCTGCCGGCTTAATATTGGGTTTGATTATTTTCAACCACGTTAATAGTTTTATCAAAGGATATGTAGGATCAAACTCAAACCATTTGGAAGCAAAATTCACTTGGTTAGGCAATTTGTGATGGTTGTTTTGAAATAATTCACCCATCATAATGACGTCAAATACCAATGAATTTTTCGAATGGTCATGGTTATCATAATTTTGGTAACCATATTTATGTCCTGACCAGTTTACGATAGCTCCATGTACGGGACCCATTAAAAAATGAACGGGTAATAATAGGAAAAATAACCAATGCATATCAAATTGAATGTAGGCGAAAATATAAAATGAGGCATAAGCCACACCCCAGCCAAGTCTAGAAATCCATGAATCTCCTATTTTTTCAATCATTTTAGACACCGGATAATCATGCTCAAATCGTTCTTCAACGTTGTTTTTCCTATTTAATACGGCATTGTAGATGTCCTTTGTTTTCCACATCATCGTAAAGACATTGCTCGAAAACATGGGTGAATGAGGATCTTTTTTTGTGTCAGAAAATGCGTGATGCATTCTATGCAAGATCGCATATGCTCTTGGACTTAAGAATGAAGATCCTTGTGATAAATAGGTTAAGAAGTAAAAGAATTTTTCCCAAAATTTATTCATGACAAACATTTTGTGTGCTGAATACCGATGAAGAAAAAAGGTTTGGCTAAATAATGAAATATACCAATGTATAATGAAAGCGGGAATGACTAATTGCATTTTTTCTTTTTAAAATTTAGTTACAAATATAATAAGCATTTTAATACTCTTTTTGTTTTGATTATTTTAAATAATTGATTTTTATCATTTTTAAGGATTGGTGAATGCATATTGAAGAATATTAGCACCCATCTTTAATGCTTCATTATGTTTTTCTACTGGATCCGTATAGGTACCAATATCTTCCCAGCCATTTCCCAAATCACTCTCATACGAATAAAAACAGATCAGTCTTCCTTTATAAATGAGGCCAAATCCCTGTGCGGGCCTTCCGTCATGCTCATGAATTTTAGGTAATCCTGCCGGGAAATTAAATGTCTGATGATAAATGGCATGCGTAAATGGAAGTTCCACAAATTCTAATGAAGGAAATACTTTTTTCATTTCCCTTCTTATGTAAACGTCTAAACCGTAATTGTCATCTATATGCAGAAATCCTCCTCCGAGTAAGTAAGTCCTTAAATTTTGAATTTCAGTATCGGTGAATACGACATTACCGTGACCTGTTAAATGAATAAATGGGTAACTGAATAATTGTTTACTTGACAATTCCACCGTTTCAGGTGTGGTTGATAGTTTTAAAGGCAAGTTTGAATTGCAAAATTGAATCAAATTAGGCAACGAAGTTTTATTGGCATACCAATCTCCTCCGCCTGAATATTTCACTTTGGCCAATTTTGTTTGACCTAAGAGGGTTGAGCTACAAAAGAAAAAAAATACGATTAATATTTTATTCATGGAGTGCATGTATCAAATGAACACTATGAGTAGCTGCGATGCAAGCAGTTTCTGTTCGTAAAATAGCTTTGCCTAAACTAAAGGGTTGCCAATTATTTTTGAGTAAAGAATCGCTTTCCTCAGTTGAAAAATCACCTTCTGGACCTATCAGGATATTTAAATGGTTGTTTTTTTGTAATATTTTGAACAAAGGTTGATCAACTGGCTCAGCTATATGAGCAAATAAAAATTGATTTGAAGAATCTTTATTCATTGGCAATGGAATGATTTCTTTGATCGAAATCATCGGCTTTATCTCGGGTAAAAATAAATTTTTAGATTGTTTAAGAGCCGATATAGCTATTTTTTCTAATCGGTTTAATTTTATTTCCTTTCTTTCAGAATAGCGTGAATGGAAAAATCCAATGGAATGTATACCTAGTTCGGTACACTTTTCGACCATCCATTCCATTCGCTCCATTTGTTTAGTTGGTGCTATCCAAAGAGAAATAGAATAATCTGGATTTTCAATCTCCTCCAAAATACGCAACGACCTAAAAGTGGTCTTTTTAGAATCTACCAAATCTAATTCTGCTTGAAAACGCTTTCCATTTCCGTCCAAAATATGAATTTGATCTCCATTTTTTAAACGCAAGACCCTACAGGCATGAAAAGATTCTTCTTCACTTAAACCAGACTTTAATTCGGGTTCCGATGCATAAAAAACCGGATAGCTCATTTACTCTTCTTCCGTTTTAAATGAATATAAGGAGGAATCTAGCTTGAGGCTATTCGAATTAAAATCGGAAATGAATTTTTCAATGACTTCTTCTTCTAATGCTGCCACGTATAATGCAGCTTCTAGGCTTATTCCAAAATCAAAATCTTCATCTAGCTCAACATATTCACTTACCTTGATATCGTCATTTTCCTCTATTTCATCAATGATTTCTAAAATCATCATTTCCACTTCATCATCTAGCGCTTCATTTGCCACATAGGTCTCATCTCTATTTTCAATGGGCACATATAATGGAAATTGCTCGATTGCTTCACGCTCTGCTTCTTCATAAATCGTACTCGAGTAATGTAATTGAAGCGTACAAAGTATGGCATCGTAGACCACTTCCCTCTCCTTATAATTACCTATAAATTGAATATGAACCATTTCTTTATCATTCCCCATAGGCAAATCTTCATCATCAATGACAATAAAAGATTTATTCTCTGCAGCGCATAGAGCTTTTAAGTTAGCTATTTCTTCAGCTAAATATCCAGGATTATCTTGTTTCAACATATGGATTATTGGCTATTTAATTAATAATAACTCTCTGTATTTAGGCAATGGCCATTCATCATCGTCAACTATGAGTTCTAATTTATCAACAGCATACCGAATTTCGTCAAAGAATCCTTTGACATTAATTCCATACATTGTGGCTCTTTCTTCCAAATTTTCAATATTATTAGCTGTTTTTCTAGCCTCGGTCATTTCGTTTTGAAGACGAACGATCGTTGATGTATATTCTGATATTTTTTTAATCATTTCGATCGTTGGCGCAAAATATTGAGGATCAATGCCAATTTCTTTCTGTCCTTTTACATTTTCGACCAACTGAGTTTGATATTTTAATGAAGTCGAAACAATGTGATTGATGGCCATATCTCCAATAACCCTAGACTCAATTTGAATTTTTTTGATGTAATTTTCTAATTCAATTTCATGCCTCGCATGCATCTCCTCCTTCGAATATATCCCATGTTTGGTAAATAATTCAATCGATTCTGGTCGAGCATAAACGGCTAATGCCTCTGGGGTGGTCTTTAAATTTGATAAACCTCTCTTGGCTGCTTCTTCCACCCATTCTTCAGAATATCCATTTCCCTCAAAGCGTATTTTTTTGGACTCTTTGACATATTTTTTAAGGACTTCCATAATGGCCAATTCCTTTTTTACCCCTTTCTCAAGAACTACTTCAACCTCTTTTCTAAAGATGATTAATTGGTCTGCAACAATTGTATTTAAAATCGTCATTGGTGCGGCCGAATTTGCAGAAGAGCCAACCGCTCTGAATTCAAATTTATTGCCCGTAAAGGCAAATGGAGAAGTTCTGTTTCGATCTGTATTGTCTAATAGTAAAGAAGGAATTTTATTAATACCCAATTTCAAATAAACATTATCTCCTTTTTCTAAATGAATGTCATCTAAATCGCTCATATTCTCCATCTCATCTAAAACTTGACTCATGGTAGAGCCCAAAAATACCGATACAATGGCTGGAGGAGCTTCATTGGCACCTAAACGATGTTCGTTTCCTGCTGAGGCAATGGACGCGCGCAACAAATCGGCATGATCATGAACCGCCTTTAAGGTGTTAACAAAAAAGGTAAGAAAACGTAAATTTTCCTTTGGTTTTGAAGATGGAGCTAATAAATTAATCCCCGTATCCGTAGCTAATGCCCAGTTGTTATGCTTACCACTTCCGTTAATTCCCGCAAATGGTTTTTCATGAAATAATACTTTTAATTTATGCTTACTGGCCACTTTAGACATCAAATCCATTAATAAAGCATTGTGATCACAGGCTAAATTAGCTTCTTCGAATGTGGGCGCTACCTCAAACTGAGCTGGTGCCACTTCATTGTGTCTTGTTCTAACCGGCATCCCTAACTTCATGGCCTCTATTTCAAAGTCGACCATAAAAGAATTTACTCGATTAGGGATAGATCCAAAATAATGATCTTCTAATTGTTGGCCTTTTGCCGGTGCATGCCCGAAAACTGTTCGGCCAGCCATCATTAGATCTGGCCTCGCATTAAACAAAGCTTCGTCGATGACAAAGTATTCTTGCTCAGCTCCTAATGTAGGTATTACCTTGTTTATATCTCGATTAAAAAAATCTTTGATGACTGCCGTAGCGGCTTTGTCAACTAATTCGATTGATTTCAATAAGGGTGTTTTATAATCTAGCGCTTCGCCTGTATACGAAACAAAAACGGATGGAATACATAAGGTGGCTGTGCCTGCCGCATTTTCCATGATAAAAGCGGGTGAAGATGGATCCCAACCCGTATACCCTCTCGCCTCAAATGTGGATCTAATACCCCCATTTGGAAATGATGAAGCATCGGGTTCTTGCTGTACTAAGGCTGATCCTTTAAATTTCTCGACGGCCTTTCCTGTACTTAAATCTATATCAAAAAATGAATCGTGTTTTTCTGCAGTGGTACCTGTTAATGGTTGAAACCAATGAGTGTAATGCGTGGCACCTTTTGAAATAGCCCAAGATTTCATAGCAGCGGCCACTTCATCGGCCGCATCGCGGTCAATTTTAGTTCCAGAATTTATAGCTGTATTGATCTTTAAATAGGCTTCAGGAGATAATAATGAACGCATCACTTCATCATTGAAGGTCATACTTCCATAATAATCAGTTACTTTTTCAGTGGGTAATTTTACATGAGTATTAGCGCGTGATTGAGCTAATTCTAACGCCTTAAATCTAGTAATGGCCATAAGGATTCAT
>CAMBGA010000114.1 GCA_945866095.1 Spirosoma fluviale | reverse complement strand
TAGGATTAGGTTGGGATGGATCCATTGAACCCTGTCCGGAGGATTGTGGTCTCATAGGAGATTGTGGTCTCATAGGAGTTTGCCCTAGAGCCAACGCAATGGGCAAAACCAACATAAAAAATATAAGTATACTCCTTATTTTCACGGGTCAAAGGTAAATATTTTTATGGGAATTACCTTTTCATTTTATTGGCCAACCAAGCCCAAAACTCTTTCTCTTGGTTTACAAAAGACATTTCGATGGGCAAGTAATGTAATTTTTCTTTCAAGTCAGGGAAGCTTGAAAATGAATCTATGAAGCGCATGTAATCTTTATGAGTAGTTAATATCCCTTCATCAACGGGTAATTTTTGTGCCATCTGATTTAGTTCGCTTATCTCATCGTAGGAAAAAGCATGATGATCTGGCAAAATACGCTCTGATATAACTTGAAATTGACTCGATACATATTCAGAAAAGGGTAATGGATCAGCAATGCCCGCTAACAAATGCCATTTGATTTTTTTAGCATGGGGGCCAACGATCTGACCATATTTTACTTGCGTGTAAAAAATAGGCATTGAATCTGGAATATATTTTCTTGCTTTCCGGATGAATTCAGGTTCTTTAAAATCCGGAGGACAACGGTTGACAAATAAAGCATCTGCCCGATGAATACCCGAAATGGATTCTCTCAAGCGGCCCATAGGCATCATTTGGTCCTCAAAAAAGGGTTTAAAATACGTCGTACAAACGATATTCAAATTTCCGGTAATCCGACGATGTTGAAAAGCGTCATCTAAAATGACCGTATCGAGAAAAGGAAAAACATCTACCATTTTTTGAACACCCATAGGTCGTTTTTCACAAACAGCAACGGGCACATTAGGAAATAATTTTTTATAGGCTAATGGCTCATCCCCCACATCTTTGGCTGTTGACAATGGCTGCACCCATTGAAAACCTTTGGTTTTACGTCCATAGCCCCGACTGAGCACACCCACTTCAGATTTCCAAGGCCAATGTTGGACTATGTAGGTGACTAATGGACTTTTGCCGGTACCGCCAACGGATAAATTACCAATCACTAAAATGAAGGGGGAGGCGAATTTTTGAGAGCTAAGCACTTGGCGATCAAACAATAAATTCCGTAAGGAACTTACAGCCTTAAAAAGCAAAGCAGGAATAAAGGTTAAAATAGTTCTCATCATGACAAGTTAAAGCTAAAAATAATTGATCAGGCAGCAAAACTCAGAAGAAAATAATAAATTGCATGCATGTCCAATCCCGTAATCCAAGTAAAAAGAAGAACCTTACATTTTCACGTAGAAGCGGGAACCTCGCGGGGAATATTAACTCAAAAAAATAGCTATTTTTTGCAAATATCAAATCCGTCCCATACTGAATTTGTGGGTTTGGGGGAAGCAGGGCCTTTGTTTGGACTTAGCCCCGAATTTAAAGAGGATGCCTATGATGATTTCCAAAAGGCTGTCAATCATTTACCTAAAGAATTACCTAGGAACAATTCAGAAGTAGCATCATGGATTTCTGCTATTCCATTTGACCAACCCTCCTTTCGATTTGCGGCAGAAATGGCCATCATTGATTATTTAAATCAACGGGATGGTATTTATTTTCCAAGTGATTTTACTGACCGACAAGCACCCGTACCGATCAATGGACTTATATGGATGGGTTCGAAAGAATACATGCAAAAACAAATTGAAGCAAAATTAGCTGAGGGCTTAACTTGTTTGAAATTGAAAATAGGTGCCATTGATTTTGAGTCTGAAATAGACCTGATACGATCGATCAGAGATTCGCATTCTGAGAAAGCGTTGACGATCCGATTAGATGCTAATGGAGCATTTAGCGTACCTGAAGCGGCATATAAGCTAGAAAAATTATCGAAATACGGAATCCATTCCATAGAACAACCGATTAAAGCGGGGCAATGGAATGAAATGGCCCATTTATGTAAGCAGTCAGAAATCCCAATAGCCTTAGATGAGGAATTAATTGGAGTACAAGATTCCGTAGAGGTATTAGAAACGATAAGGCCGGCTTACATTATTTTAAAACCTAGTTTTTTAGGTGGGTTTGGGGCAACCATGCAATGGATCAATTTGGCCAATGAAAAGAAAATTGGTTGGTGGATTACCTCCGCATTAGAGTCGAACGTAGGATTGCAGGCCATTGCCCAATTTACAGGGCAGTTTACCGACTTGATCCCGCAAGGGTTAGGAACTGGATTGCTGTATGCCAACAACTTAGCCAGCGGACTGTATACTCGGCAGGGAAATATTTATTTTGACTCAAAATTCCCAAGGGAAAATCCATTTCAAAACTTATCTTTGTAAAAAAATTAATTAAAAGGAATGAATACTATTGACGAGGCGATGATTGCCATTTTACAAAAGCGATTAGAATTAAGTAAATTAAGCTATTCGGATGACACCTATGATGATGTAGAAGAAGTTTTACATGATTTAGAAGATGATTTCAACGAAAAATATGGGGATCAATTAGAAGAAATTTTAGATAAGGTTCATATTAAACATTGTCCCGAATCAGATGTGTTGTTGCCAACGGCCTATTTAGCTAAGAAATTTGTAGAGACGGCTGATGGGGAAATTGAGATTGGGAAAAAAGAGGGAGTAGAGGTAGAGTGGGTTGAAGATCCAGCTGCCGCAACTCGTTTAGTTTTATTGCCCTCACCTACCCGTATTTTGTTGATGACCCCTAAGGGAATTAGTGTTGTTTGGGAGGCTTAAGTAAATTTAAGTACATAAAAAAAGCACTTCAATTTTCATTGAAGTGCTTTTTTTGTTAGAAGGAATTAATACCCTTTGTTTTGTTTCAACTTACTATTATTTCGAATCTCGGCTGTCGGAATTGGAAATAACAATTCTTTTTCAGCGAGTGTGGGTCCATATCGATTTTGCCAAATACTTAGAAATAAATCATGTAGAATCTCTTCTGAATCCTCTTTGGAGCCCAATGAATGATTCACATACCGATATAAATACTTGAAATATTTATTATAGATAAATTCAAAGGCTTTTGAATCGCCCTTGAAAAGTAATTCACATAATTTATCATCTGGTGTATGCAAAAAATCCATCTATAAATGATTAAAACAATGTTTTCATCGTATATTAACTATTAGGTTCCTTATATCTAAGAAACCCCTAAATAATGATAAAAAATATTTTTAAAATTTAATTTTATCATGATTCAAATCAATGATAAATGTTGCAAGAAAGCAAGTTTGTAAAGCCTAATTTATTTTAAGGCCAACCAATCAACCCCTTTTTTCAAGAGATCCATCGTTTTTTGTCCCTCAGGGAATTCAGATGAGTCATGCATATATTCCCAGGAAGCCATAGGAGGCATACTCATTAAAATAGATTCGGTCCGACCATTCGTTTCTAAACCAAATTTCGTTCCACGGTCATGAACTAAATTAAATTCCACATAACGTCCTCTACGCAATAATTGAAAGTCTTTTTCTTGCTGGCCAAAAGATTTATCTGAATTCAATTGCATCAAATGACTATAAATAGGCACAAAAGACTCTCCTATTTTTTTTACAAAATCAAACGTATTTTCTTTTTCTTCAGCAGAATTAGACTTCAAATAATCAAAAAATATCCCACCTATGCCCCTTGTTTCCTCTCGGTGAGGACTGTAAAAATAATCATCCGCCCATTTTTGATACGTCGGATAATACATAGGGTCAAACAAATCACAAGCAGATTTCAATTGTTGGTGAAACCATTTCGCCTGTTCAGGTATAATAATATGGGGTGTTAAATCGATTCCGCCACCAAACCAATTTTGACCGTTACTTAATTCGAAATAACGGACATTCATGTGGATGATAGGCACCCAAGGGTTAAAGGGATGCATGACTATGGAAACTCCAGTGGCTAAAAAATCAACTTCCTCTTTAATGTCCAAGCTTGTCACCATTTTAGGATGCAAGGGTCCATGGACCGCTGAAAAATTGACGCCCGCCTTTTCTAAAATTTTACCGTGTTGAATGACTCTGGACTGACCTCCGCCCCCTTCACTACGTGTCCATACATCTTCCTTAAATGTGCCTTGGCCATCTGCTTTAGCAATGCCGTCACATATTTGATCTTGAAGAGATTTAAAATATTGTATAATTTCGATCTGATCCATTTTATTGTGGCCCTTTTGGAATGGAATCTACTTTCGTCCCATCTGCATTTGATTCTTCCATCAGCGCATTCAGGGAATCTAATTCCGCATCAGAAACTTGCAGGGAATCGGGCAAGGTACTATAGGACCCTTGGCAGTCAAAATCCTTTTTCACAACTCTACGATCTAATTTATCAAATGGAATTGGTTTATACATGGCCAAAGCCGGATCCTTGACGACTCGAATCATAAATCGCTTATAAATAGGCAAAGCCGTTTTAGCCCCTTCCCCTAAAGCACTCGACCGAAAATGGATCGATCGATCGTCGCCTCCTACCCAAACTCCCGAAATTAAATTAGATGTCATGCCGATAAACCAACCATCCGAATGGTTGGATGTAGTTCCTGTTTTACCTGCAAAATTATGGGCATACCTATTTTCAGTAGGCAAAAGTACCTCTCCATCAGACCAAAGCAATGAACTCGCCGTTCCTCCTTCATGGATCACACCTTCTAACATCGACCTAACTAATTGCGCCGATTCCTTTTTGATGACCCGAAAAGAAATAGGTTCGAAATTTTGCAATACTTTTCCGTTTTGATCCCGTATTTCTTGAATGATCATAGGCTCCACATGAATTCCTTCATTGACAAATGCCGAATAAGCACCAATCATTTCATATAGCGATACATCAAAGGAACCAAGCCCAATGGACGCAACGGGCTTCAGAGGACTTTTAATCCCCATTTTTTGCGCATAATACATCACTGTATCAGCCCCCACCTCATTAGTTAATCGAGCCGCCACTGAATTAATACTCTTGGCTAATGCCCGTCGAAGCGGCATCATCATATAAGAAAAAGTACCGTCAGCATTCGATGGACGCCAAATTTTCTTCTCCCCTTTCTCCTCTACCTCAATCTCAAAGGGTTCATCTTTCACCATAAAACAAGGTGATAAATCTTTAGGACCGTCAATGGCCGCCGTATAAACAAAGGGTTTAAAAGTCGAACCAGGCTGACGCTTACTCTGCTTAACGTGATCGTATTTAAAATATTTAAAATCTAAACCACCTACCCAAGCCTTAATGTGACCCGTATAAGGATCTAAAGTCATCATGCCCGACTGTAAAAAACGCTTGTAATAATTGATCGAATCGATCGAGCTCATACTTCTTTTCTCCTCTCCTAATGCATTCCTGGAATACACCCACATATCTCGCTTCACATTTTTCATGTAATGCCAAACCGAATCAGGGCTTGTTGGAAATCTTTTAGCCAATGCTTTGTAATAATCCGTACGCTTGGCAACCGTGTCGATGAAACCCACAATCTCAACTCCGTGTTCGTCAACCCAAGGATTTTGACCCGTCCAATGATTGTCAAAAGATTTTTGAATGTTGCGCATTCCTCCCTCAACAGCTTCCTCTGCATGCAATTGGAGACGGGAATCGATCGTCGTCATAATCTTTAATCCATCGCGATACAAATCCACTTCCATCTCATTTTCCTTCGCCCAATCATTAATGTATCTAGCCACAGCCACTTTAAAATAATTGCCGGTTCCATCATAGGGCGACTCTTCATTGGGATTTAAAACAATCGGTAATTTCGCTAAGGAATCATATTCAGCCTTTTTCAAATAACCCGCCTTCACCATTTGAGACAATACCACATTTCTACGCTTCCATGCCTTATTCTCTGCCAAAGGTTTTCCATCATAACGAGTCGGATTATAGGTAGTTGTCGCCTTTTGAAGTCCTACCAAAATCGCAGCTTCCTGTACATTTAAACTATCCGCACTGGTATTAAAATACGTCTTAGCAGCTACTTTGATGCCATAGGCGTTATTGCCATAATCGACCGTATTTAAATACCAAAGTATAATTTCATCCTTGGTATAAAATCGTTCTAGATTAATGGCCGTCACCCATTCTTTGGATTTATAGATCAACTTATTTAATCCTGGAATATATCCCAAAATACCTGTTTTAAAGAAGCCTTTTTTGGTCCGAGTTTTAAAGAGATTTTTGGCTAATTGCTGCGAAATAGTACTACCACCTCCCCGATCGCCTCCTTTGGCCATGCCCACTAACACACCAGCCCAAGCTTGAAAATCAATACCCGTATGCTCATAAAACCGAGAATCCTCGGTAGCCACCAAAGCTTTTACGAGATGAGGAGACAATAAATTAAAATCCCGAATTGGCGTTCTATTTTCGGCAAAATACTTGCCTAATAATACCCCATCCGCTGAATATATTTCAGAGGCTTGAGAAAGTTTGGGATTTTGCAAATCGTCCACAGAAGGCATTTCACCGGTTAACCAAAAAATATTGGTTTGAATGATAAACAAATAAATTAGAGCAAATAAACCTGCTTTGGCAGTAATTTTCCAAACCTTGACAATAGGTCTGTAATAGGGGGATTGCTTGTCGACATGCGCATCATAAAAAGCTTTGAATCGACGATAATAAGCTTCAATCAAGACTTTGGTCAGATTGCCATAACCGATAAGCCAAGTATATTTTTTCTCGCCCAGAATCTTTAAGAGTGCTTTGTCCAACAGCATAACCAACCAAATAATTCCTTGCGAAATCTTGATTTTACTAGTTATCCAAAAGCCTTTAATCGATTCTAACATATATTTTTAATGCCTTAACGCATATTTATTCGGTTTCTAGTTTTTCCAAGATAGTCATTAAACCCGTAAAATCTCGGTAGCCAGGCCGCTCCTCTTTCCCCGCGATCAAACCAATTCCTTGAATGGAACTTTGTTCTACCCACTCATCTAAATCAGATTCAGGAATGCTCAAACCTAAGATAATGGGATATTGTGCAGACCATATTTCTACTTGGTCTTCGAAACCAAGCAAAGAATCCTCTGAATCACCCACCAATAAAAAGTAATCGACATAAGGTCTAGCAGCTGCAAATAAGGCAGGTAAATTATCTGAATCAAGATTTACCCTTAAAATTTTAGGGCAATTAAGGTGTTTGATTTTCTCTAATTGGACGGATGAATTAATCTCTAAAACATCTGGTTGATATGCCTCACAGAGCGCAATAATTTGATCTTCTGAACAATTAAATGCCTCGCCAACAATCTGAATTCCTGAAAGCCAATTTCGAATTTCATTGAATTTGTCTACAGGAACTTCCGTCATCGAAAAACCCAACCATTCCACGCCCATCCCCGCACAATACCGCGCATCCGACAAATTCTCTATCGCAGAAACCTTAACCTTCGTCTTTAGCATAAATCAATCCAAAATTAAAAACAAAACTAATCTTTAAGGTGCTAAATAGCAAAATTGTTCGCCATTTGGGCAAATTAATCTTAAATTGCACGAAATTTCGTCAGGCCTTGAACCTGAGCAGCAAATATGGAAACAAAAGGACGCGTACTAGTCGCCATGAGTGGCGGTATTGACAGCTCAGTCGCAGCTGTTTTATTACATGAGCAAGGATATGAAGTGATCGGCATGACCATGAAAACATGGG
>CAMBGA010000113.1 GCA_945866095.1 Spirosoma fluviale | reverse complement strand
ATAAAAAATTAAAAAAATAAGACTGTCCTTATGCCTATTAGGATTGTTGGGCTTGTTTTTGTTTGTATTTTTGAGACCAATTTACCCCTTAACTACTTCCAGATAATAATTAATTTAAGATAATGTCGAAAAAATACAATCACGTTTCATACCTCTGGGACGACGCAAAGGCCGAAGCAATGAAAGGCAAAGAGGTGGATTTATTTATTTATCGTTCTAATTTATTGGGAGCCGACTTGCGCCTAACAAATTATGGGGGAGGAAATACTTCCGTGAAAATCAAAGATAAAGACCCTTTGACAGGTTCTGAGACTGATGTGATGTGGATAAAGGGATCGGGTGGAGACATCGGTACCTTAAAAAAATCAGGTTGTGCGGCATTGTACATGGACCGATTCAATTCTTTGGAAAATGTGTATCGTGGTTTGGAGCATGAGGATGAAATGGTTGAATTGTTCAATTATTGCATTTTTGATTTAGCGTCAAAAGCTCCTTCGATTGACACACCATTGCATGGATTTCTTCCCTTTAAACATATTGACCACCTTCATCCAGATGCGGCTATTGCCATAGCTGCGGCAAAAGATGGTAAAAAAATAACGGATGAGTTGTTTGGTGGGCAAATTGGTTGGGTTGGCTGGCAACGACCAGGATACGATTTAGGTTTGCAATTGAGAGCTTGTCTTTCAGAAGCGGCCTCTCGTGGAGTGGCATTAAAAGGCATCATGTTAGGTTCTCACGGACTATTTACCTGGGCCGATACTTCCTATGATTGTTACATCAATACCTTAGAAGTCATTGAAAAATGTGCTGAATATATTGCTTCCAAAGAGGGCGTTGCACGTCCTGTTTTTGGTGGATCTAAAATTTCAAGTTTGGCTCCAGAAGCGCGTAAAGCTCAAGCATCCGCATTAGCACCTATTTTGAGAGGTTTCTGTTCATCTCATGTGCAGATGATTGGTCATTTTTCAGATGACGAGCGTATTTTGCAATACATCAATTCAAATGATTTGGATCGTTTAGCGCCATTAGGTACTTCTTGTCCAGACCATTTCTTGCGAACTAAAATTTCTCCTTTGGTTTTGAACCTTACACCGGATCAAGATCTTAGTGATTTAAATGCGATTAAAACTCAATTAGAGCCTTTATTTGTTGCCTATCGGGACATGTATGCCTCATACCATGAGACATGCAAGCATCCCAATAGCCCAGCGATGAGAGATCCAAATCCTGTAGTTATTTTATATCCAGGTGTGGGAATGTTTACTTTCGCGAAAGATAAGCAGACCTCCCGTGTAGCGAATGAATTTTATTTAAATGCGATTAATGTGATGCGTGGAGCGGAGGCTATTTCTTCGTATACTTCATTGCCACGCCAAGAAGCCTTTGATATTGAATATTGGTTGTTAGAAGAAGCCAAATTACAAAGAATGCCTAAGCCTAAATCTTTGTCGGGCCGAGTGGCTTTTGTGACGGGATCTGCAGGAGGTATCGGAAAGGCGATTGCTAAGAAAATGGCTCAAGAAGGTGCTTGCATCGTTTTAAATGATGTAAATCCGGATCGATTAGCTGAGGCTAAAGATGAGTTTATTGGTTTATTTGGCCGTGATTCAGTGACCACGGTGATCGCCGATGTTACGAGTCAAGCATCGATCGAGCAAGCTTTGAAGGATGCTAGTTTAGCCTTTGGGGGTATCGATTTGATTGTCAATAATGCAGGAATTAGTATTTCAAAAGGTATATTGGAGCATACCCAAGAGGATTGGGATCGCTTGTATGATATTTTAGTGAAGGGTCAATATTTAGTCTCTCAGGCAGCTGTTGCGATCATGAGAAAGCAAGGCTTAGGAGGCGATATTATCAATATTGTTTCAAAAAATGCCTTTGTTGCTGGACCTAACAATGTGGGTTACGGATCGGCTAAGGCTGCCCAAGCACACATGACGAGGTTATTGGCTGCTGAACTTGGCGAAGATCAAATTCGTGTAAACACAGTAAACCCAGACGCTGTTATCGCCGATTCCAATATCTGGGCTGGCGGTTGGGCCGAAGGAAGAGCGAAAGCCTACGGCATTACCGTGGCTGAATTACCTGCCTTTTATGCTAAAAGAACTATTTTAAACAAGTCGGTATTGCCTGAAGACATCGCTAATGCATGTTTTGCTTTTGTGGGTGGTTTATTGAGCAAGTCGACAGGAAATGCCTTGAATGTGGATGGTGGAGTAGCTGCTGGTTTTTTAAGATAGATATGGATATTTCGAGTCATAATGAAAGTTTAGTAGGGAGGCATGAGCGCCAACTTGAATTTCTGACCAATGAGGTGGATGTTCCTTCTAACCTTCTTCAAAAATTGAAAGATTTTCAAATTGCGATTCCATCTTGGGCATTAGGCACGGGAGGAACGCGGTTTGGACGTTTTTCCGCTGGTGGAGAACCCAGAAATTTAGAGGAGAAAATCGCCGATGTAGGTTTATTGCATTCGTTAAATAAATCTTCTGGTGCCATTTCATTGCATATTCCATGGGATATCCCTTCTGATCCAAAGGCCATTATGAATTTAGCTGCTCAACATGGTTTAGCTTTTGACGCAGTGAATTCCAATACATTTCAGGACCAAGCAGGACAAGCGCTTTCTTATAAATTTGGCTCATTGCAACACGTTTCCAAAGCGACGCGTAAGCAAGCGATTGATCATAATATTGAAGTGATTAAGCAAGGGGTCAGTTTGGGTTCCAAATCCTTAACGGTTTGGTTGTCAGATGGTTCTTGTTTTCCTGGCCAATTGAATTTCCGAAAAACATACCAAAGAACGGTGGATAGTTTAGAAGAGATTTATGCAGCCTTGCCTTCCGATTGGAAATTATATTTGGAATATAAAGCGTATGAACCTAATTTCTATTCGACGACCGTGGGCGACTGGGGTGCATCCTATTCCATGGTGAATAAATTAGGTCCGAAGGCGTATACCTTAGTGGATTTAGGCCATCATTTGCCCAATGCCAACATTGAGCAAATTGTGTCCATTTTGCTAATGGAAGGTAAATTAGGTGGATTCCATTTCAATGACTCAAAATATGGAGATGATGATTTAACAGCAGGGTCTATTAAACCCTATCAGTTATTTTTAATCTTCAATGAATTGGTGGAAGGGATGGATGCTAGAGGAATGAATCATGCCAAAGATTTAGGTTGGATGATCGACGCTTCACATAACGTGAAAGATCCTTTAGAAGACTTATTGCAATCGGTGGAAGCGATTCAAATCGCCTATGCTCAGGCATTATTAGTGGACCAAAAAGCGCTAGAAATTGCCCGCGATGAAAACGATGTGGTTCAATGCCAAGAAATTTTACAAGCCGCTTTTAGAACGGATGTACGCTCGATCGTGGCTCAGGCTCGTTTGGAATTGGGTGGTGCATTGGATCCCTTGGCTTACTTTAGACATTCAAAAGCGCGCGCAAAATTGATCGAAACGCGTGGAGAAAAAACGCAGGCGACTGGATTATAACATGGGGGATCGCGTGAAGGTTATGGCAGTTTTTGACATTGGCAAAACGAATAAAAAAGTTTTCCTTTGGAATGAATCGTATCAGATCGTCTTCGAGCGCCAACAAAATTTCCAAGAAATTCCTGATGAGGATGGTTTTCTAGGCGAAGACTTGCCGGCTGTTCGTTCATGGATGTTGCAGACTTTTGCTGAAATTAATGCCCTCCCGGAATATCAAATTTGTGCACTTAATTTTTCTGGATATGGGGCAACCGTCGTGTTTGTTGACGAAAAAGGCCATGCAGTCAGTCCACTCTATAATTACTTAAAAGCTTTTCCTGAGGGACTTTTTCCTTATCAAAATTATGGGGGTCAAGATGAATTTGCCCGTGCCACAGCTTCTCCGATATTAGGAAATTTAAATTCAGGACTTCAGGCTTTTAGAGTATCTCAGGTAAGTTTAGAGGTTTGGGAAAAAACGAGGTGGGTCATGCATTGGCCCAATTTTTTATCGTCCATTTTTACGGGAAATTTTGCCTCTGAAATCACGTCGATTGGCTGCCATACTGCCCTGTGGGATTTTGATAAAAAAACATACCATGATTGGGTGACGGATTTTGGTCTTAGAAATAAATTGCCAGAAATAGCGCCATCAAATACTTCCTATCTGAATACGGAAACGAACATTCCGGTGGGTTTGGGCTTGCATGATTCTTCATCGGCCTTAGTGCCTTATTTGCGGGTGATGAAATCTCCTTTTTTATTGCTGTCTACGGGGACTTGGTGCATTGCGATGAATCCCTTTGACGAAGCGGCGCTTTCGGCGATCGAGTTAAAAAATGATGTCTTGTGCTTTTTACAAGGAAATGGGAAGCCGGTAAAGGCGGCTCGTTTATTTGCAGGAAATACCCATGAGATTCAGATTAAGCGATTGCAGGAGCATTATCAAGCATCGCCAACCCATTATAAAAGTGTGGAATTTAGCCCTTCCTATTTGGAGGTTTTGGATAGCCAAATGAAAAATATTCCTTCAGTGGAGCAAGCTCATATGGATTATTTGGTTGATTGTGCTTTTAATGCAAGAGATTTAAACAAATTTCCAACCTACGAGTTAGCCTATGTGCAATTGATGATGGATTTAGTGTGCCAACAAATATTTTCATTGAGGTTGTTGTTGAAAGCGGATACTCCTGTAACCAAAATTTTAGTGGATGGCGGATTTAGTAAGAACCCTTTATATATGAATTTCTTAGCACATGCTTTTCCAGCATTTGAAATTTATGGGGCGGAAGTTGCTCAAGCGAGCTCATTAGGAGCCGCATTAATGATGCATGAAACCTGGAATACCAATGAAATCCCTATGGATCTCGTAAAAATAAATAAAATTTAAGATGCGTGTAGCCTTATTTGTGCCTTGTTATGTAGACCAATTTTATCCGCAGGTGGCGATTGCTTCGCTCGAGTTGTTGGAAAAACTAGGGATAGAAGTGCACGTTCCTTCCAATCAAACTTGTTGCGGCCAGCCCATGGCCAATTCTGGTTTTGCTTCTTCAACCGAAGGTTGCGATACTAATTTTTTTAAAAACTTTGAAGGTTTTGATTACATAGTAGGTCCAACCGGATCTTGTATTTTGCATTTAAAGGAGCATCATCCATCTGAAGAAATCAGAAATAGTGTGTATGAAATTTGTGAGTTTTTAGTGGATGTGCTGAAAGTAAAATCGTTATCGGCTAATTTTCCACATAAAATAGGCTTGCATCAGAGTTGCCATGGCCAGCGAGGCTTACGCTTAAGTTCCATGACCGAGTTAAATGAAGCGCCATTTTCTAAATTAGCGCAATTGTTAGATTTAGTGAATGGAGTCGAATATGTGTACCCTGAACGCGCGGATGAATGCTGTGGTTTTGGGGGTACTTTTTGCGTAACCGAGGAAGCTGTCTCCGTACGAATGGGTCAGGATCGCGTGGAATCGCATTTGAAAAATGAAATTGAATATATTGTAGGGGGTGATACTTCTTGCCTAATGCACATGGAAGGAATTTTAAAAAGACAAGGGTCAAAAGTTCAAGTGAAACACATTGTAGAAATTTTAAATCATGCTTAATCACGCAGAGGCTTCTGAGAAATTTATTGAGGATGCTGAGCGCACGACTTGGCATGATGAAACGCTTTGGTTTGTAAGATCCAAGCGGGATAAAGTTTCTAAATTATTGCCTGAGTGGGAGGCTTTGCGTGAGCAGGCGTCCTTAATAAAAGACCATACATTGGCTAATTTGGGTCAATATTTAGAAGAATTTGAGTCGAAGGCTCAGAAAAATGGAATTAAAGTTCATTGGGCTAAAGATGCTCAAGAGCATAATGAAATTGTCCTTTCGATCATTTCAAAACATGGAGGAAAGGCGTTGGTTAAGAGTAAATCTATGCTGACAGAGGAATGTCATTTGAATGATTTTTTGACTAAAAAAGGGGTGGAGGTTGTGGATACGGATTTGGGTGAACGTATTGTCCAATTTAGAAATGAGGTGCCTAGTCATATCGTTTTGCCTGCCATTCACTTAAAAAAAGAGGATGTTGGCGAGACATTTCATGAATTTTTAGGAACACCCAAAGGAAATAAAGACCCTCAGTTTTTGACAGAGGCGGCGCGCCAACATTTACGCGGATTTTTTTTAGGAGCCAATGTCGCTATTACCGGAGTTAATTTCGCGGTGGCGGAGACAGGCGAATTTGTGGTATGTACGAATGAGGGAAATGCTGACATGGGAGCGCATTTAGCCAAAGTTCATATCGCTTGCATGGGCATTGAAAAAATGATTCCTAAGCGGAAAGATCTCGGTGTATTTTTACGTTTATTAGCCAGAAGTGCTACGGGCCAATTAATCACTACCTATTCAAGTCATTTTGCGAAACCACGCGAGGGACAAGAAATGCATATTATTTTGGTAGATAATGGTCGCACACGGCAATTAGCTCGCGACGAGTTCCGTAATTCCTTGAAGTGCATTCGCTGTGCTGCATGCTTTAATACCTGTCCTGTATATCGTAGGAGTGGGGGTCATAGTTACCATCAGCCGGTGGCTGGACCGATTGGATCCATTTTAGCACCTAATTTTGATAAGTCGGCGAATGTCGATTTACCATTTGCCAGTACTCTTTGTGGATCATGTTCCAATGTCTGTCCCGTGAAAATTAATATTCATGAGCAGCTTTGGTTTTGGCGTCAGGATTTAATGAAAGATGGATTAGCGCCATTAGGTAAGTCCTTGTCGATGAAGGGAATGGCCTTTGTGTTTTCCAATCCGACTATTTTTAAGTTGGCCGGATATATGGGGCGTATGGTCATGCGTTTTGCTCCTTTCATTGTAAATAATAGCTTGAATCCTTGGTTCAAACAAAGAGAAATGCCAGAAGCACCTAAAGAGAGTTTTCAATCTTGGTATAAAAATCGAAAATAAATGAGTTCTAGATCAGAAATTTTTGGGGCTATTCAAGCGTTGGAGAAACGAGAAATTGATCATCCTGGCGATTTTAAGAGTTATAAGGCCACTCAAGATGTTGTGGGAGATTTTAAAAATTCCCTGTCGATTGTCGGCGCCATTTGTATAGAAGTTGAAAATAAGCAGGAAGCTGCCATTCGCTTAAGTGAGATTTATCCAGACTTGCTGCGCTATACATCACATGAAGTGGTGTCTAATGGCCTTGATTTAGAAGCCGTTGATGTCTTAGAAATTGACGGAATGTTTGGGGTAGCGGAGAATGGTGCGATCTGGTTATCGGATCAGTTTTTGCCTAATCGAGTGGCACCTTTTATATGCCAACATTTAGTGATTTATGTGGCTAAGTCCGAGGTGGTAGCCACGCTTCATGAAGCGTATGAGCGTTTGGATGGGAATTATGCCGACTTTGGTCTGTTTCTTTCTGGCCCTTCAAAGACAGCTGACATTGAACAGTCTTTGGTCATTGGGGCGCATGGTGCACGTAGTTTGACCATCGTCCTTGTCTAATATTTAGGCCAACAGTAAGATTTTATTATTTTGTGGTTTTGTCTTTTATTCACTGAGAAGAAAAGGATTATTTTTTGCATTTTTTTTTATAACTTGGTATCTCAACCTATTTAATCAAAATGAGTGTATCAAGAAGAAAATTTCTAGGACAATCAGTCCTTGGTTTGAC
>CAMBGA010000112.1 GCA_945866095.1 Spirosoma fluviale | reverse complement strand
ATAAGAACCAGGAAAATGATTTTACGCATAACTCATAAAATTGAATTGCAAAAGTAACTAAGCACTGTGGTTTTTAGGCCTAATTTTTTACATTTGTTTAATTCTTTTTTTTGATTCGACCTTCATGATTTCATATCAACAATTTACGCTTACAAATGGACTTCAAGTCATTGTACATGAAGATCACACATCAACCCTCGCCGTGATGGATGTCATTTATGATGTGGGTTCACGCGATGAAGATCCCAATCGTACTGGATTTGCACATCTTTTCGAGCATCTGATGTTTGGTGGAAGCAAAAATATTCCTAATTACGATAGTCCTTTGCAGCAAGTGGGTGGAGAAAATAATGCCTTTACTACGCCTGATTTGACCAATTATTATATATCGGTTCCTTATCAAAATCTTGAAACAGCTTTTTGGCTAGAATCGGACCGCATGTTGCAATTGGCCTTCAATCCTCAATCATTGGAAGTCCAACGCAAAGTCGTCATTGAAGAATTTAAGCAACGCTATCTAAACCAACCCTATGGCGATGTGTGGTTGAAATTCCGTCCTTTAATTTATAACCAACATCCTTATCGTTGGCCTACGATAGGCGCCGGAATACAGCACATTGAAGAAGCTAATTTGGAAGATGTTAAAGCGTTTTTTGCCAAATTTTATGTTCCGGCCAATGCGATTTTGGTATTAGCAGGACGAGTAACGTTTGCGGAGGCAAAGGAATTGGCTGAAAAGTGGTTTGGCCCTATACCAGGGGGAAATAAGCCTAAGCGTCAATTGCTTCAGGAACCTGTTCAAATGGAAGATCGTCGAATGGAGATTGTGGGTAAGGTTCCATCCAATCGGTTTTATAAAGCATATCCGGTTCCGGGGCGCTACGATGAGGGCTTTTATGCTATTGATTTAATGTCTGATTTAATGGGGCGGAATGAAACCTCTTTTTTATATTTAGCTTTGGTTCAAAATAAGCGAGTTTTTGACTCCATTTCGGTATCTCAAACGGGATCGATAGACCCAGGATTATTAATCGTTTCAGGTCAGGTTTGTGACGGTGTTGATTTAGCATTGGCAGAAAAGGAATTGGACCAAGCGATTCATGAATTTGTGGATCACACATTTGAGACAGTAGACTTACAACGTGTTAAAAACCAAGCCGAGGCGAGTTTGATTTTTGGGGAGGTTGAAGTGCTGAATCGTGCCATGAATTTAGCTATGGCCGCGAATGCAGGCGATGTAAATTTGGTTAATTTAGAATCTGAAAATTTGGCGAAAGTCACCTTAAACGAAGTGGCTTATTGGGCTAAAAAAATATTTAAAGAAGGTAAATCCAATACATTGATATATAAAAAGGCATAATATGAAAATTCGCGTAGGTCAAGGATATGATGTACATCAGTGGGTTGCAGGAAGGCCATGTAGGTTAGGAGGTATTTTAATTCCTTCCGACCATGGGCCTCTGGGCCATTCAGATGCGGATATCGTATGTCATGTTTTGTGTGATGCTTTATTAGGTGCGGCCAACATGCGCAATATTGGCTTTCATTTTTCGGATAAAGATCCTGTTTGGAAGGGCGTCGCCTCTACGATTTTATTGCAAAAGGTCATGGAGATGATTCGAGAAGCGGGATGGGAATTAGGCAATGCAGATGTAACGGTGATCTTAGATCAACCCAAATTAAACGCACATATTCCAGCGATGAAGGAGAATTTGGCCCTAGTGATGGGCATTGAAGAAAGCCAAATTTCGATTAAGGCCACGACTTCTGAGGGGATGGGATTTGTAGGAAGAGGGGAAGGGATATCGGCAATGGCCGTAGCATTAATTCAACAAGATTAAATGAAAAACGTTGTCATCGACATAGAAAAAGAACGTTTAGAGATACTCAAAAGGTACCGTAAATTACTGCGTACGGCAAAACCTTTTTTGAAAGATGACGATGCCAAGCAAATAAAAAAAGCTTTTTTACTCTCAGCCGAGGCGCATAAGGATATGCGCAGAAAATCGGGAGAACCTTATATTTACCATCCTCTAGCGGTGGCGCAAATTTGTGTGGAGGAGATTGGGCTAGGAACCACATCGATCATTTCTGCATTAATGCATGATGTGGTTGAAGACACAAATACGACATTAAAGGAAATAGATAAAGATTTCGGCCCTAAGATTACGTCGATTATCGACGGTTTGACTAAGATTGCGGGGACTTTTGAGTATGGGACATCCCAACAAGCCGAGAATTTCAGAAAGATGCTTTTGACGCTTTCGGATGACATTCGGGTGATCTTAATCAAGCTTGCGGATCGCTTGCATAACATGCGTACATTGGGGAGTATGGCGAAGGAAAAGCAATTGAAAATTGCTTCCGAAACCATTTATTTATATGCTCCTTTGGCGCACCGACTAGGTTTAAATGCGATTAAAACAGAATTAGAGGATTTAGGCTTAAAGTTTACGGAGCCTGAAGCTTACAAGGAGATTGCGCATAAATTGTCCGAAAACAGGCGTAGCAGAGAAAGTTTTGTGGAGCATTTTATTAGGCCCATCAAAAAATCGCTAGATGCGCGTGAAAAGAATTATACGATCATTGGCCGACCCAAATCCATTTATTCCATTTACAATAAGTTGAAAAAGGGCAATGTTTCTTTCGATAAAATATATGATTTATTTGCGGTCCGAGTGGTCTTAGATGTTCCATTGGAGCGTGAAAAGTCTGATTGTTGGGAAGTGTATAGCATTGTAACGGATCATTATAGGCCTAACCCAAGCCGATTAAAAGACTGGGTTTCCACTCCAAAATCGAATGGGTATGAGTCTTTGCATGCCACGGTGATGAGTATGCCTTTTGGGAATGATAAAGAGGGGCGCTGGGTAGAAGTGCAAATCCGGACTAATCGGATGGATGAAATTGCCGAAAAGGGTGTCGCGGCACATTTTAAATACAAGGGAACGGACACCAGGACGAGTCAGGCTTTTGAGTCTTGGTTGTCGCAAGTGAGAGAGGCCTTGGAATCTAATGATAAATCCAAATCTGCCGTCGAGCTAGTGGATGACATCAAAAACTCACTTTACCATGAGGAAGTTTTTGTGTTTACTCCTAAAGGAAAATTAATTGTGTTACAGTCTGGTTCAACGGCTTTAGATTTTGCTTTTGAGATACATTCTGAAGTGGGTGCGCGGTGCATTGGGGCTAAAGTGGGAGGGAAATTAGTTCCTCTATCTCATAAATTAGCGAATGGAGATCAGATTGAAATATTGACTTCATCTAAGCAAAAACCTTCTGAGGATTGGCTTAGAATTGTCTTTACGACCAAGGCAAAAGCACGGATTAAAGAATTCATTAAAGAGGAAAATAAGTCTCATTTGATTAAGGGGCGCGATTTGATTGAGCTCCGACTGAAGCATTTGGGTTATCCAGTGTTGACTTTAGAATTGACGAACCAAATTCGCGCTTATTTTAATGCGAAGGATGCAAGTGATCTTTTTTACCGGTTTGGCAAAGGCTACATTGCCATTGAGCAGTTGAAACACTGGAAGTCCGATAAGGAATCGCATGAGCGAAAGCAGGCAGAAAAAGCGATACAATCTCCGATTGTTGACAGCAAGACTTTCCGAAAGGAAATGCAACACTTTAATAAGGATCGCAAGGAGTCGGATATTTTGTTGATTGGCGAGGATATGGATAAGGTGGATTATACGTTGGCCAAATGTTGTAACCCAATTTCTGGGGATGAGGTATTTGGGTTTGTCACCATTAATGAAGGCATAAAAATTCATCGTGCAGGCTGTCCAAATTCTCCTGAGTTGTTGTCTAGGCATGGCGATCGAGTGATAAAAGCTCACTGGACAAGTCAGATAGCGATGTCATTTATTGTTGAGCTGGTGATTCGCGGCATCGACCGGGTTGGATTGGTGAATGATGTGACGCGGATCATTTCGGATGAATTGCAGGTAAATATTACGGCCTTGTCGATAGGCGTGAAGGAGGGATTATTTGAGGGGAAAATTTCTTTGATGATACAAGACACGAACCATTTAGAATCCCTAGTAACCGAGTTAGAGCAAGTCACTGGAGTAATCGAGGTGGCAAGAGAGGAAATTTAGTATTTTTCATAATTTATAGCTTATTTTACGTCGTTTTTTTTGATTAAATGTCCCCAGAAATAGAGAAGTTCGTTTCAGTAAAAAAGATTTTCACAGCCTACTTGGAAAACAAGGGATTGCGGAAGACGCCGGAACGTTTTGCTATTTTAGAGGAGATTTATTTGCGAGATGATCACTTTGATGTGGAGGAGTTATACATCTCGATGAAAAACAAAAAGTACCAAGTTTCTAGGGCCACGGTTTATAACACCTTGGATGTGTTGGTCGAATGTGATTTGGTGGTCAAACATCAGTTTGGTCGAAATCAAGCTCAATTTGAGAAGTCTTATGGCCGTCGTCAGCATGATCATTTGATTTGTACGGATTGCCACAAAGTCACCGAGTTTTGTGATCCACGTGTTCAAACCATTCAGAGTTTAGTGGGGGAAATGCTTCAGTTTAATGTCATGCACCATTCCTTAATATTTTATGGTTCATGTACCAAAAAAGAGTGCGAACACCGAGATGCTTATCGAGCACAAAATCAAGAATAATTTACGTTTTAAAAATTTATTATGGCAGTTGATGTATTATTAGGATTACAGTGGGGAGATGAGGGGAAAGGAAAAATCGTGGATGTTTTAGCTCCTCGTTATCAGGTAGTTGCTCGTTTTCAAGGGGGTCCTAATGCAGGGCATACGCTTGAATTCGACGGATTTAAGCATGTATTGCATCAAATACCTTCTGGAATTTTTCGTCAAGAAGTTCAAAATATTATTGGCAATGGAGTGGTTTTAGATCCGATTATTTTCAAAAAGGAGATTGACGGATTGGCTCATTTCAATTTAGATTTGCGTAAGAATTTAGAAATTTCAAAAAAGGCTTCCATCATTTTACCTACGCACCGTTTGCTAGATGCGGCCTATGAAAAGGCAAAAGGGGATGCTAAGATTGGATCTACCTTAAAGGGAATTGGGCCAACGTACACCGACAAAATCTCCAGACAAGGTTTGCGTGTAGGCGATATGATTTCACCTAATTTTCCAGAAAAATATACCGCTTTAGTGGATCGTCACAAGGCTATTTTAGATGTATATAAGTTTGAATATGATTTAGCGGAGGCTGAAAAAGAATTTTTTGCCGCGGTTGAATTCATGAAAGAATTTCATTTGGTGGACAGTGAATATGTTGTTAATCACGCATTGAATGCGGGCAAGACGATTTTAGCGGAAGGCGCTCAAGGTTCTTTATTGGACGTTGACTTTGGATCTTATCCATTTGTGACTTCTTCCAATACCATTACGGCGGGTGCTTGTACCGGTTTAGGGGTGGCACCTAAAAATATTGGAGAGGTGTTTGGAATATTTAAGGCCTATGCTACTCGGGTGGGTTCAGGACCTTTCCCTACGGAATTAGAAGATGAGGTGGGTGAGCGCATGCGTCAAGAGGGGAGAGAATTTGGTTCTACGACAGGCCGACCTCGCCGTTGCGGTTGGATTGATTTGCCCGCTTTAAAATATGCGATGATGATTAATGGGGTGACCCAATTAATTATGATGAAAGCAGATGTGCTAAATATTTTTGAGGAAATATTGGTGTGTACAGGCTATGAAATGCCGGATGGTTCGTTGACGGATCAAATTCCATTTGAAATTACCGATATTAAAGTGAAGCCCGTGTATGCAAGTCTGAAGGGCTGGCATTGTTCATTGGAAGGAATGAGAAATTTCGACCAATTGCCGGCCGAGTTAACTGCCTATATCGCGTTTTTAGAGTCGCACTTAAATTTGCCGATCAATTTTATTTCGACGGGACCAGATCGCGAGGCTTGTGTTTTACGTGGTTCTTTAGCCTAAAAAATGAAAGCGGAGGAAAATCATTTGGCGGATTTATTTCAATACGATGAGATTTATTGGGTGCCCGCTGATCGAGGATCTGTTGAGATGCCAGTGAAGACCTCCTCTCAAACGATGGATTCAAATCAGGTTTCGGATAGTTCTTCATCACCTAAAGATAATGTGACTGGTCGAGCGGCAATCAATCAACCCGAATCTATTGAGCATTCATTTGAATCAGAACCTTCATTAGACGGGGAATCTTCCAAAAGCAATATTAGTATTTCTACCCCTTGGGTCATTGTAGGTAATATCTCTGAGTTAGAAAAATCGCGGTTGACCTTAATTTTTTCAGCGCCTCCCATGTTGTTAACGGCCAAAGATTGGAGTATTTATGAGCCCAAGGATGACGAGCCCACGCTTTCTGAATTTGTTAAACAGGCGGGGGCCAATAAATTTATATTTTTAGGCCAACAACCCGCTATTTGGCAATCTGATTTTCATGTGACAGAACTGGTCCAACTCGAAGGCAAGTCGGTTTATTTCTTCCCTCGCTTGATATCCACCTTGACGGATACCGAAAAGTCATTGAAACTGGTTTTTTGGAATGCCTTGAAGTCGATGATTTAAAAAACGCATTTTTATAATGCATATCTGGCTAATGGGCTGACATCTTGCCCACAAAATTCACCTACTTCGAATTTGAAATGGCCAGCCATGGCGATCATCCCTGCGTTATCGGTGCAATAGGAAAAAGCTGGGATAAAAACTTCCCAATGATTTTCTTCGCCTAATTCCTGCAACCCTTTTCGTAGGCCTGAATTGGCAGATACCCCTCCTGCGATCGCGATGGAAGTACAATTTTTTTCACGCATGGCCTTTTTGACTTTACGCAATAGAATTTCAATCAGTGTTTTTTGCACTGAAGCGCAAATATCCGCCTTGTTTTCTTCGATGAAATTGGGATTTAATTTTAATGCTTTTTGGAGGAAATAAAGAATTGCGGTTTTAATTCCTGAAAATGAAAAATCTAATCCAGGCATTTCACCCATAGGAAATTGGTATTTGTCGGGATTTCCCTCTTTGGCAAGCTTATCGATCAATGGTCCTCCTGGGTAAGGAAGTCCAAGTAGTTTAGCTGTTTTGTCAAAGGCTTCGCCAACGGCATCGTCCTGAGTTTCCCCAATGATTTGCATGTTTAGGGGGCCTTCCACCCAGACCAACTGTGTATGTCCGCCGCTTACGGTTAAGCACAAAAAGGGAAATTGGGGCCTAGGTTCTTCGATGAAATGCGCCAACACATGGGCTTGCATGTGATTTACCTCAATTAATGGAATGTCTAAGCTTAGGGCTAATGACTTAGCAAATGACGTTCCTACCATCAGGGCTCCAAGCAAACCGGGGCCTCGTGTAAATGCGATGGCATTCAAGTCATTTTTGTTTATATTTGCCTTTTGCAGAGCTTCCTGGACAACAGGAATAATTGATTTTTGATGTGCCCTGCTAGCTAATTCGGGAACGACGCCTCCCCACTCGCTATGAATTAATTGAGTGGAAATGACGTTTGATTTTAACTCGCCGTCGACCATTATCGCCGCCGAAGTTTCATCACAAGAAGATTCAATCGCTAGTAAAATCATAAAAATTCGTCTGCAAAAATAAGGTAATTAAAACATAATTTGTTTTTTTCACTAAAAGAAAAATATGGTCAAATACCTGAAACTCCTCGCAAAATCAGTCCTGTATGGATT
>CAMBGA010000111.1 GCA_945866095.1 Spirosoma fluviale | reverse complement strand
CATTTACGATTAATCATACATGTCCAAAATAATTGTTTTAGGTGGGGGAGAAAGTGGTGTAGGCGCTGCGCTTTTAGCTAAATCAAAGGGTTTTGACGTGTTTTTATCCGATCAAGGGACACTGAAAGAAGCATTCAAAAAAACACTTTCAGATCATAACATCCGATTCGAAGAAGGACAGCACACACTTGAAGAAATTCTCAACGCAAATGAAGTCATCATCAGTCCTGGAATCCCAGAAAAAAATGAGGTCGTAAAAAAAATTAAAGAGAAACATATTCCTCTGATTTCTGAAATCGAATTTGCCGTTCGATACACATCAGCTAAAATAATCGCCATTACCGGATCCAATGGAAAGACAACCACTACCCTTTTGACCTATCATCTTTTAAAAGAAGCGGGGTATCTGGTTGGCTTAGCTGGAAATATTGGCCAAAGTTTTGCCAAACAAGTATTAGAAAATAACCATGAATATTATGTATTGGAAATCTCAAGTTTCCAATTAGATCGATGCATTTCATTTAGTCCAGATGTAGCTATTTTATTGAACATTACACCTGATCACTTGGATCGATATGAGTACAAATTTGAGAATTACATCGCCTCTAAATTTAGAATTTTTCAAAATGCGGATTTGACAAAAACATGCATTTTCTGGGAAGATGACGAAGTGATCCAAGCGAACAAAAAAGGGATTCCTTCCAGTCATTTTAGTACAATCAGTTCCAAAAATAATCATTCCGACGCCTTTATAAGCGCTGACAAAATTACCCTGAAAACAGGAGAAATTGATTTAACAACAGCACCCATTCAAGGTCCACACAACGCAATCAATATGTCTGCAGCTATTTTAGCTGCGCAATCCGTGGGTATTTCATTGGATAAAATCAAAGAACTACTCCCTATTTTTCATAATGCGCCTCACCGACTGGAACCCTGTGGTTTGTCGAATGGCGTTCGTTTTGTCAATGACTCGAAAGCGACGAATGTGGACGCCGTCTATTATGCACTGAATAGCTTTACAAAACCCATTATTTTAATGATGGGAGGAGTAGATAAGGGAAATGAGTACGAGGTTTTAGACCAACTAGTTAAAGACAAAGTCAAAGGTTTAATCTGCTTAGGGAAGGATAATGAGAAATTAATGACGCATTTTAGCGGAATTTGTGAGGCTATATTTTCTACCGATGACTTGCAAGTCGCTGTTCAAAAAAGCTTGGAATGGGGCGTTGATGGAGATGTTGTTTTGTTGTCACCCGCCTGTGCTAGCTTTGATTTATTTAAAAACTATGAAGATCGAGGAGATCAATTTAAGCAAACTGTTAAGCAATTGACCCATGGAAACTAGAATCACTAATTACATTAAAAATCGCCTAGCAGGTGATTACCAAATTTGGTTTATTGTCATTTTGCTAAATACGTTTGGGTTATTAATTCAATTTTCTGCCAAAGGAAAATTGAGTATGGGTGGGCCCTTCGAGCCCATGGCTAGCATTATTAAATCGCTCGTACTTTTAGGAATTTCTTTCTTTCTAATGGCTTGGGTATCGAGAAAGAACTATATCAAAGTGACTCGAATTGCACACATTGCCCTCATTTTTTCGTGGATTTTGATTCTCATTGCCTTGAAATTTGGGGAAAGTAAGGGAGGAGCAAGCCGATGGCTAGAGCTAGGTCCCATTTCGTTTATGCCATCCGATATGGCCAAATTATGCCTAACAGCAAGTTTAGCTAAAATATTTTCTACGAGACAATCCGACCCAAGTGCTTATAATTTTCCACTCTTTCTCATCATTTTAGCGGAAATTGGCATTACCTGTTTTCTGATCATGCTATCTAATTTCTCAACAAGTGCCCTGATTTTTTTAACAAGTATTGTATTGATGATGTTTGGTCGTGTTCCCCTCGCTCAAATTACTGGAATTATTACGGTAGTCGTCAGTATAGCCATCATAGTCGTCACCTTTGAAATAGGCCAAAGAGCGGCCACCGTAAAAGCGCGGATAAAAACTTTTGCTACAAGGACCCTCTCTACGTCAACCAAAGAGACTAAAAAAATTCAGGATAAAGGAGACACCTATCAATTGAAAAGAAGTTGGTACGCCATCGCCACCGGAGCGCTCATTCCCAAAGGACCGGGCAATAGCCAATTTCGTTATTTGCTCTCACAGGCTGAATCAGATTTTATCTATGCGATTATTTTAGAAGAATATGGACTGATTTTTGGCCTCGCCATCCCCCTTTTATTTATTTGGTTTATGTGGCGTGGGGCCTCTGCCATCAAATATAGCGAAAAGCCCTTAGGCGGATTATTGTCAGCGGGCCTAACTTGCACCATTGTTTTACAAGCATTTATTAATATGTTGGTAGCCGTGGGCGCTGGTCCAGTGACGGGCCAACCTATGCCCATGATATCTGCGGGAGGAACTTCCCTAATATTTACAGCGCTTAGCATTGGCCTTATTCTATCCATTAGCCGCGATAAAGAAAACAAAATTAGTGACCCAAAACCCGTTATTTAGTGAGCATTAAAAAAGTAATTATTTCAGGAGGAGGAACGGGTGGACATATCTATCCAGCGATTGCCATTGCCAGTGCTTTTAAAGAAATTGACCCACAAATTGAGATTCTATTTGTAGGCGCTGAGGGTAAAATGGAAATGGAAAAGGTACCTAAAGCGGGCTTTAATATCATTGGTCTTCCTGTCGTTGGAATCAATCGGGCCCACCTTTGGAAGAATTTTTTATTCCCTATCAAACTCATTCAAAGTCTCTACCAAGCATTTGCCATTTTAAAATCATTCAAACCCGATGTGGTTATCGGCGTGGGAGGATATGCTTCTGGGCCCACTTTAATAGGCGCATGGTTGAGCCGTATTCCTTTTTATATTCAAGAGCAAAATTCGTATGCGGGGATTACCAACAAAGCTTTGGGGTCAAAATCGAGGCATATATTTGTCGCTTATCCGGGCATGTCCAAATTTTTTCCAACCGAAAAAATAACGATTACGGGCAATCCAGTTCGTAAAGATTTGATTGACCTTAGCGGCAAAAAAGAAAAAGCCACCCCGTTTTTCAAACTCAAAGAACAGGTTCCTACCATCCTCATTATTGGCGGAAGCCAAGGGGCAAGAAGTATTAATTTAGCCATTCTAGAAGGACTCAGTTTGTTTGAAAAAGCAGGAATTCAACTTATTTGGCAAACGGGAATTCATTTTGAAGTAGAAGCAAAAAATGCCGTCAGTAAATTCCCGCAATTAAGCTGCTTCGTTTCTGCCTTTATTTATGAAATGGACTTTGCCTATGCCATGGCCGATTTAGTCATTTCGAGAGCAGGAGCCCTTTCAGTATCCGAGATTTGCTTGTCAGGAAAACCTAGTTTATTGGTACCTTTTCCAAATGCGGCAGAAGATCATCAAACCGAAAATGCAAAAAGCCTCGTGATGGAAAATGCCGCCATACTCATTCCTGATAAAAACGCAAAAGATACCTTAGTTAGCACCGCCATTAAAACATTGGATGACAAAGATTTATTGGCCAAGCTAGCAGAAAATAGTTTCAGTATGGGTAGGCCCAAAGCAGCCCAACAAATTGTCGAATTAATTACAGAACAATGTCAATAAATATCCGCCTTAGTGAATTGAAACAAGTCTATTTTTTAGGCATTGGGGGTATTGGCATGTCCGCGTTGGCCCGTTGGTTTTTATACAATGATATCCCGGTGGCTGGCTATGACAAAACGGAAAGCACATTAACGCGCCAATTAAGTGACGAGGGAATGGTCATTCATTATGAGGATTCCATCGAATTGATTCCTGAAATATGCATTTCTAATCCAGAAAAATGCCTATTTATATTTACGCCTGCCATTCCTGCGACACATCAAGAAAAATTATATTTAATCGGCCAAGGAATTAATTTGTGGAAAAGATCCCAAATTTTAGGTTGGATTACCGAGCAAATCCCCACATTAGCCGTCGCTGGAACGCATGGAAAAACGACAACAAGCTCTCTATTAGCTCATTTATTAATTCAGGCAAATAAAAATGTTACTGCGTTTTTAGGAGGAATTACTCAGAATTACGGGACTAATTTTATCCCCAATAAAGGCCCAAAGGATGTAATTTGTGTGGTAGAAGCCGATGAATATGATCGATCATTTTTGACCTTACACCCCAAAGCAGCTGTTGTAACTTCTACCGATGCGGACCATTTAGATATTTATGGTGCGGCTGAACAGGTGCTTGAATCCTTTCAGTTGTTTACGGATCAAATTCAACCTGATGGATTTTTTATCCAAAAAGTTGGCTTAAATCTGAAATCAAATGGAAACCATGCCACTTTCGGAATTGATATTGGCGATTATCAAGCAACGCATATCCGAATTGAAAACCACCGAATGATTTTTGACATGGTCTATCCAGGTGGGAAAATTTTGAATATCCCCATGAGAATACCGGGGTTTCATAACATCGAAAATGCACTAGCCGCGTCGGCCTTAGCGATGTTTGCCGGTCTGAATTCAGAGGAAATTCATGCAGGCATATCAAGCTTCAAGGGCGTAAAACGCAGATTTGAATACCATGTGGAAAATGAAAACCATGTCATGATTGATGACTATGCGCATCATCCCACTGAAATAAGCGCATGCTTAACGTCGATAAAAGCATTGTACCCAGATAAAAAATTAACCGCGATTTTTCAGCCTCACCTATTTTCAAGGACAAGAGATTTTATAGCTGATTTTGGTCAGAGCCTAGCCCTTGCAGATGAAATATTTTTGTTGGATATTTATCCTGCAAGAGAATTGCCCATTCCAGGGATAAATTCTGAGCAATTATTAACCTATATTCCAAGTACGAATAAACAGGTCATTAGCAAGGAAGCATTCGTCAAACACGTTCAGGCAGAAAAACCTGAATTGTTAGTGACCATGGGAGCGGGAGATATTGATTTGATTTTGAATGATTTAAAATTGGCCTTACAGCATCATTAAACATGAAGCCTTTACAAAAAAGAAATTTTCAACCGTTTAAAAAAATACTCACTATGGTCATTTTACTGACCATGGGGGTGGCGGCCATTATTTATGCGGAGATAAATTACAGATCTATCACATGCACAGGCTTAGTCGTAAAATTAGACTCAGAAAATGAAAGACCGCTTTTAGGCAAAAATGACATTAATCTAATGGTGACCAATGAAGGGGCCGATTATTATTTGGATAAGCCATTGACCGATATATCGCTGAAAAAAATTGAGAGTCGAGTAAAAAGAATTCCACTAGTAAAATCTTGTGAAGCGCATTATGATTTTAGTGGGAAAATAATTGTCTCGGTTAAGGAGTTTAGTCCCATCGCCCGAATTTTAAAGTTTACCAGTGGGGAAAGTAATATTCGAGATCAATATGTAACTAAGGAAGGGAAGTTCATTGGCACTAGTGATCTTTTTACCCCGAGAACATTAGTGGTCTCAGGTCCATTTTTTCAAAACTCACGCAAGGATTTAAGGGATGAAAGGGGAAAGACGCTTATACCTCTGTTTGAATTTATCAACAACGATGATTTTTGGCGCGCACAAATTGCCCAATTGGTCATAGCGGCAGATGGAGGAGTGGTGATGGTTCCTACGTTAGGAAAAACCTATATCGATTTTGGCCTTCCGATGAACATTGAATCAAAATTTAAAAAGTTGGCCTTATTTTACAAAAAAATTATTCCAAATAAAGGCTGGAATACCTATTCTTGGATTCACTTAAAATATAAGAATCAGGTAATTTGTGATTATTAGTCAATTTTCTTATTTTTAAAACTTTATTAAATCTCCTAGTCATTCTAAATTTTTAATAGTATAAATTTTATGCGCGACAATTTAATTATTGGCCTTGACATTGGAAGTTCTCATGTTAGGGCCGTTGCAGGAAGGCAAAATAATGGTCAATTAGATATCATTGCCACGGGAAAATCAAATACTTCTGGCTACTTGCTACATGGAAATATTGTCAACATAAATAAAACTTCCCAAGCGATTTCAGATGTAATCAGTCAAATTGAAACGGTCATTTCAGGGAAAAATAAAGACTATTACTTTTCATCAAATCTGTCTGGAAATCACATCAATGTGTTTTTACACACATCAACCAAACTACGGAAAAATTCGAACGAAGCTGTTTCTGAAAAAGAAATATTAGAATTAAATGAAGAGGCCAAAAAAGCCATCGCCGAAAAAAACCCTTGTGTACTTCATCGTTTGCCCATCGGATTTAGAGTAGGTTCCTTACCTGAAACCATGGAGCCCGTGGGCCAAATTGGCGATCGAATCGAAGGGGATTTCATGGTGGTTACGGCAAGTTTAGACAAATTTGAGTTATTAAAAAAAGCATTAAGAGCCGCTGAGTCAGAACATATCAAAGGGGGTAATTTATATTTTAGCCCATTGGCCACGTCAAGTACCATTTTAAGTTCTGAGGAAAAGCAAGAAGGCGTAGTTTTAGTTGACATAGGAAGCGGCACGACCGAGATTAGCATTTACCTAAAAAAGAGACTTAGCCATGCAATCGTTTTGAATTGGGGGGGTGATCGCATTACAGAAGATATCCAAATCGGCCTAGATATAAGTCCAGAACATGCCGAAGCACTAAAAATTAGGTTCGGTTCAGCCTTACATAAGGAAATTGACATCAACGAAATCGTCATGATTCCTGGCATTGCTGGCAGAAAACCAAGTCCCGTTTCCGTTAAAAATTTAGCCATCATCATTGAGGAGCGCGTTAAAGAATTAGCGGCCATCGTGCTTTCAGAAATTTCCAAGGTGACCGATCCGGCCAACTTAAGAGGTGGGATTGTCTTAGTCGGTGGTGGGGCTCAAATGCCAGATATCGATGAATTATTTCAAAGGACTATCGACATAGACACTCGCATAGGCCTTCCAAAAGCAGATTCAAGCAATTCAAATATTTCTGATGAGATTAAGGATCCATCCTTTGCAACAGCCATTGGTTTAGTTCAGGTGTATTTCGATCAACTGAATGATGTAGAAGAAGGAGAAGCCCCTACTACACAAGAAGATCAAGTTTCGGGTACGGTAAAAAATGGGGGCGGCTCAAAACCTCCTGGAATTAAATCCATATTCAACCGAATGGTGGATACACTCATGGGTGGAAGCGAAGATGCCGGAGAGTATGATGCTTAATTAGCGATTGAAAATTTTTGCTTCAATCAGTTGGATTAAAATATGAATTACTTTAATGTGAATTTCTTGAATGCGATCAGCAAAGCCAAAGTGATCCACTCGGATTTCAATAGCACCCATCCCAGCCAAGGCGCCTCCGTCTTTTCCCGTGAGTAAAACAACCTTCATGCCCTTTTCTTGTGCAGCTTTTACAGCTTCAATGATGTTAGTGGATTGGCCAGAAGTGGAAATGCCAACCAGCACATCTCCTTGATTTCCTAAACCCTCAATAAAACGGGAATAGATGTAATTATAGCCAAAATCGTTGCTAACGCAAGTAATGTGAGATGGATCAGAAATTGCCATTGCCGCTAAAGCAGGCCTATTCTCTCGATATCGACCGGATAATTCCTCCGCAAAATGCATCGCATCACAATGGCTTCCCCCATTTCCACAAGAAAGAATTTTTTTTCCTTGTTGGAGTGCGTCTACCAAACAATCAGCCGCTCTTTCAATCGCATCCAATTTGCTTGGATTAGATAAAAATTGCGCTAAAACATCTTGTGATTCGCGAAGAGATTGCTGGATGATATCTTTCAAAATATATTTATTTTCAACAAATATACAGATTATTTAAAAATCGCCACCTGCGCC
>CAMBGA010000110.1 GCA_945866095.1 Spirosoma fluviale | reverse complement strand
GTTTTGTAACTCAAACCTTTAAATATTACAAAAATGAAAAAATTATTCGCTTTAGCTTTCGTTGCTGGTATGGTAACTTTAGCATCTTGTGGTGAGAAAAAAGCAGAAGCTTCTGCTGATTCAGTTGCAGTTGATACTGCTATGGCTGCTCCAGTTGATACTGCTGCTGCTGATACTGCTGCTGCTGATACAGCTGCTGCTAAGTAATCTAAGCAACCAAGAAAAAGTCCTTCGCATGCGGAGGACTTTTTTTATGCCCAAAAATGGAAAAGAACAAAAAAATCAATTCATTTTTTGACCACTTCCCGCCAAAGGTTGCTGAGTATTGTTTTCAATTATGGCATGATTATCCATTTGACTTTATTGTCAGTAAATCGCGCCATTCTAAATTAGGCGATTATCGCTTTTCTCCTCAAAAAGGGCATCAGATAACCGTCAATCGAAATTTAAATTCATACGCCTTCCTCGTCACATATTTACATGAAGTGGCGCATTTATTGACTTATTTAACTTACAAAAATAAAGTTTTACCCCATGGGGAAGAATGGAAAAATTCATTTAGAACTATTTTTGAACCGATCCTAGAGGAAGATTTATTGCCTGTTGACTTAGTACAAGTTTTAAAATCATATTTAGTTAATCCTAGCGCTACCTCGACTGGCCATGGTCCTTTAGTGGACGTTTTAAAAACATACGACGCGTCAAATTCTAGTATCACATTACATGCCCTTCCTGAGAATCAAATCTTTTTGTTAAAAAACCTAGCGTTAATCAAAGGGAAACTACGTCGAACACGCTACTTTTGTAAAGACGCCAATACTGGCAAACTATACTTAGTAGCAAAAAATGCACAGGTTACTCCGTTGGAATCAAATGAACTATAAAGGCTATTTAATAGCACTAATGGGATTATTTTGTATTTCTAATTCGGTATTTGCCCAAACAGATTCAAAATTATCTACTGGTAAATGGGTGAAAATTGGGATCACCCAAAATGGCATTTACAAAATTGATGCTGCTTGGCTCGATAAAAATAAAATCGACAGGTCAACTTTAAACCCTAAACAAGTCAGCCTTTATTCCACCGCTCCAGGCATTTTACCACAAGATCTCAAGATTCCTAGGCCTCAAGATTTGGAGGAAATACCGATCTATTTTGAGGGCGAACAGGATAACAAATGGGATGCGAATGATTCATTTATTTTTTGGGGAAATTCTCCGCATAAAATACGTTTTGATTTTCAGAAAAAAATTTGGGTCCAAGAGTTGCACGCATATTCCGACTCTAGCTTTTATTTTATGCGCTTGGATGACCCAGCAGCGAAACGCATAGTCGAAGAAAAAGCTACAGCGGGTGACTCTAAAGCGATGGATTATGCTTGGTCTATTTTTCACTATGAGCCAGAAACCTATAATTTAATTCAGTCGGGGAGACAATGGGTGGGTGATGCATTTTATGGAACAAATAACAAAACGGTGCAGTACTCACTCGCAGATTATAAGCTTGGGATAAATTCAAAGTTAGGGGGTCGTTTTTACTCTAGCTCGACTCAAGAAGGCTTATTTACCTTTGATGTAATTGGAAATACGATAGGAAACTTGAAAATCCCGGCCATTTCAGGGGGACGATATGACAATAAGGCTAATTTTCAGGATCTTAATATTTGGTTGGCACCCCAATTAAAAGATAATCTTTGGAGCTGGACGATTAACTATAAAAACACAACGGGAACTGGATATCTTGACTATTTATCGCTTCAGTACCCTCGAATTTTTAACGCAAAGCATGAAAATCCGCTCTATTTATTGCCTAATACAACGGACTCTAGTTTTTCTATCTCCATGCTCAATGCAAATGCGGCCACTCAAATTTGGCTGCGCAACGGCACGAACAATTGGTCAAAAATTATAAATTATTCATCTGCTTTAAAATTAAATGTTAAACCAGAAAGCCAATTATTGCTTTTTGACACCCAAAAAGCAATATCTCCCGCTTTTATAAAACTGTTAACTAATCAAAATATTAATAAAGAAATCGGATATGAACTGCTTATTATATCGAGCCCAGCACTGAAAGAAGCGGCAAATGCACTCGCAAAATATAAAAGTAGTTCCCAAAATATCCCGACAAAAGTGGTTGACACTGAACAAATCTACCATGAATATTCTGGGGGGAAACAAGATGTGACGGCTATTCGAGATTTTATTTATCGGCAATATAAAAGTCCGAATTCTGCTTTAAAATATGTGATTCTTTTGGGCGATGCATCCATTGATTATAAGGGTAAGTCGGTCGTGTCAACTGACATCGAGAAAAATTGCTTTGTGCCTACCTACCAAAGCATTGAATCTTTCCAACCATTATTGAGCTACTCGTCAGATGATTATTTTGGTTTATTAAATCCAGAGGAGGGCGATTGGCTTGAAGGAGAAAAAACAAATAAAAAGACACTCCAAGTTGCTATTGGCAGAATTCCGGCAAAAAATCCCAGTGAGGCTAATTTCTTTGTGAACAAATTAACTGCTTATATTGAATCAAAAAAAAATACTCGTTTCAAGCCTGAAGTACTTGCATGGGTAGCCGATGATGGAGATGCTAATTTTCACATTCAAGATGCTGAGGATTTTTCCAATCTAATGATCAAAGATGCCCATGATGTGAGCATCAAAAAGCTTTATTTAGACCAATTTGAACAAGAAATGATGGGGGGAATGTACACCTCTAAAAAAGCAAAAGACGCATTACTTTCATTGTTTAATTCTGAAGCTGATTTTATACATTTTATTGGACACGGATCAGAAAGTGGCTGGACAGATGAAAAAATACTGACCAATAATGATTTAGTTGGCCTAAAGAATTTGCAGCACTTGCCTTTTCTATTGACCGCAACATGTCAATTTGGACGATTTGATGATCCAAATCAATTATCAGGAGCAGAAATTTCATTAATGTCCACAAAGGGAGGAGCTATTGGACTCATTAGCACCACAAGGCCTGTTTTTCAAAGCAGCAATTACTTGTTTGGTCAATCATTTTATAAAAACTTAATTGATCATAAAACCGAAGTAAAATATCGAATTGGCGATTTATTTAAAGAAACTAAAAACAACAGTCAAACCGGTGTTATTAATCGAAATATCAGTTTGTTGGGTGACCCTACCCTAGAATTGCCTTGGACAGGACAAGCAATTATGATAAAAACAGATACGATCACTCCAGGTTCAAGCAAAGTTTTTGAAGGACAATTATTGGCAAAAACACCTACGAACATAATTGCTCAAATAAGGGCAAACCTATATTCCCCGTCAACTAAGAAGAAGACTTTGGGTACCAAAACAAGTGCCTATGAGTATTTTACTGAGGGTGATTTAATTTGGACATCCAATATTCAAATGACTGGAGCCGGATTCTCAGTAAGTCAAAAATCGATTCCTAATTCAAATGGCCCTTTGATGGGCAAAATAATAGGTCAATTAAAAACAGGAGAAAAAATCAATGGATTTAAATCGATTCCTGTTGTAATTTCCAACAACGTTACTGTGGATACAAAACCTCCTAGCTTAACGGTAATGGAGCCCGAGTCAAATAAATTCCAAACAATGAATAGCAGTTTTGAATTAAAAATTAGAATCGAAGACGATAATTCTCTTCGTTGGAAAAATGATCAAAACGAATTTGCTGAGCTCATTGTGAATGATACACTCAAAATTAAATTATCCGATTATTTCATTCCTGATCTGAATTTTCCTCAAAAAGGGACATTTACATATCCATTTAAAAATTTAAAAATGGGGAATTACTTTTTTAAGGTAAATTGTTGGGATGGAAGTAATAACCCTCAAAAATTATTTTTTGAAATCAAAGTAATAAATTCAGAAGCTAGTCGTTTAGAATGGGTAATATTTCCTAACCCTATGAGTACGCGATTGCAATTCAAGGCAATCGGCCAAATACCTTGGGATATTTATCAATATGATCTAAGAATTTTTAATGTGTTAGGTCAACAAATTTTGATAAAAAAAGGGAATGTTACTTATTTTTCAAATGTAGACTTTGAATTAAGCTTAGATTGGAGTGAAGAAGAATTAGCTAAATTAGTCGGCGAATCAGTGTTTAAATTGGAATTATTACCAAGTAAAAATAATGAAACCATTTTGATCAGTGGAAAAGTTACGACTCTAAAATAAATTTTATGAAATATTTTACATTTTTAAACATTAAATACTATAAAAATACTTATTTTTGACCTTAAATAATTTGCAATTACTAGACAATCTAATATTTAATATCCGATGACGACGAAAATTTCCATTCTCCAAAGATCATTACTATCCGCAATAGCCCTTTTAGTATGTAACTTCGCAATAGGTCAAACTTTGGTTTCAAGTCAGTTGAATTCGGGAAGAATTCCAACGCCAACCATGTTGTTCATGAATGTAACGCCGGATGCACGCTCTGCAGCAATGGGTGATGCGGGAGTAGCCATTTCTTCAGATGTAAATGCTATTTATTGGAATCCTGCTAAATTAGCCTCTGCTGATAAAGATTTAGGATTTGCAATTTCATACACACCTTGGTTACGCAATCTGGTAAATGACATGGCACTTTATAATATCGCAGGATACAAAAAAACGGCAAAAGGACAGGCTTTTGGATTTTCGATCAATTATTTTGATCAGGGTTTGTTCCAAGCCACAACCACCACTGGAACAAGTGCTGGTAATTTCAATTCTAAGGAATATGCTTTGACTGTTTCACATGCAAGAAAATTGTCAAATACATTGGCATTAGGCTTAAACTTAAAATACATTAATTCTAACCTTTTGGGAAACTATCAAGGCGCAGGTACATCAGCATTGCAACCAGCTCAAACGGTAGCTGCTGATTTATCTCTTTACTGGAATAATACTTCAGAAAAAAACTGGAACTACACATATGGTTTAATGTTATCTAATATATCTGGTAAAGTTTCCTACGGTGGTTTAGATAAAAACTTTATCCCAACAAATTTAAGAGCCGGCATTGCAGCTGTTAAAAATGTAGATGATAAGAATAAACTAACATTCACGTTAGATTTAAACAAATTGATGGTTCCCACACCAACAAAAACTGATCCAACGGGTTCTAATTCATCTGCAATCGGAGGAATCTTTGGCTCATTGTTTGATGCAGAAGATGGATTTGGTGAAGAAATAAAAGAATTTACCACTTCTTTGGGAGCTGAATATTTATTTAATAATACTTTTGCTTTACGAGGTGGATTTTTCAATGAATCAGAAATGAAAGGAAATCGTAAATATTTCACTTTTGGAGTAGGACTTAAATTGGATCAAAAATATGGCTTTGACTTTGCTTACTTAGTTCCAACAGGGACAAGCAGTCCATTGGCAAATACATTACGAGTAACATTAATAGCAGCTATCAATAATGATACTCCAAAAAAATAATTAAAAAATATTTTTTATTGCAAATGACATTCGTAATTGGATGTCATTTGTTTTTTCACAAAGCCCTATTTGGATGTTGGACAGAAGTAAAGCCCCCGGAGCATTTCCTATTGAAAAAATTAAATTTCCTTCTGCCAATAAACACATTCTAAAAAATGGCATAGTAGTTAACTCGGTCAACCTAGGAGAGCAGCCCGTTTTCAAATTTGAGCTAAGTACAAAAGCTGGGGGAATACATAACGATGTACCAGGTTTAGCAAGTTTAACAGCCCAATTAATGAAGCGCGGTACAAGCAAGCATAATGCTTTGCACATTCATCAATCGTTTGACTTTCATGGTGCGTTCTGGGATATCCAAGCTACATTAGATCAAGCTACATTTACCGTATATGGATTAGTTAAACATTTCGGCGCATTAATGCCATATGTGGCCGACATGATTCATATGTGCATTTTCCCTGAGCAAGAATTCCAAAAAGAATTAGAAATTGAAATTCAGAAAAATAAATTAAACTGGGAAAAAACAGCGTATAGTGCAAGCCAAATCATGCGAAATAAGCTTTATGGAGGTGACCCTTATGGACGTGCCGCAACTCCAGATTCATTAGCATTATTGAATGTAAGCGATCTGATAACCTTTTACAAAAAAACTTGGGCCAGCCAAATACCCAGTATTTTTCTATCAGGAAAAATATCAAATGAGGAAATTAATATTTTAGAGTCGACGCTTGGCGGACTTGCTTTTAATACAAAAGAGCAATTGCTCGTCCCGGATCCTATTTTTATGGAACCAAGCTCGACAAAAGAGACAAGAGAGGATGCCTTGCAAAGTTCAATCAGGCTAGGAATAAAATCCATTAATAGAAAAAACAAGGACTATTTCAAATTCAGTGTACTGAATACGCTTCTTGGCGGATTTTTTGGCTCAAGGCTTCAAAAAAATATCCGAGAAGAGAAAGGATTTACCTATGGCATATCATCCTCCTTAGTTCCGATGTACCGTTCAGGTTACTGGGCAGTAGGTACCGATGTTAAAAATGAAAATGTAACAGAAACGATATCTGAAGTAAAAAAAGAGATGCAAATTCTAAGAGACGAATTAGTCTCGGAAGAAGAATTGTCACTGGTAAAAAACTATTTAATGGGGAGCTTTACAGGAGAATTAACTCAAGCATTTGACATCGCAGAAAAAGTAAAAATAATTGAGTTAGAAGGGTTGGATGCCGATTATTATGATCAATTTCAAGATCAAATTTTTTCATGCACCCCAAATGAAATAAGGGATCTAGCTAATAAATACCTAGACCCTTTAAAATTAACCGAAGTCGTTGTGGGCGGAAACTAAAAGCGAGCGAGTTCTCTAAATTCGCTTACCCTTGCTTCTAAATCGGAGGACGTCACTTCAAAAAGTCGTTCAGTCCCAAATTTCTCTACACAGAATGATGCCATTGCAGAGCCATAGACAATAGCCTTGCGCATGTTTTCAAATGATATATCGTTGGTTTGCGCGAGATAACCTATGAATCCGCCAACAAAAGTATCTCCCGCACCTGTAGGGTCAAAAACCTCTTCTAAAGGTAATGCTGGGCAATAAAACATCTTCGTATCTTGGAATAATAAAGCACCATGCTCGCCTTTTTTGATGATTAGCGTTTTGGGACCCATTCCCATAATCATTTTAGCTGCCGTCCTTAAAGAATACTGACCTGATAATTGGCGCGCCTCTTCGTCATTGATGCACAAGACGTCGACCAATTTAAGTACTTTCTTTAAATCGTCCATCGCCACATCCATCCAAAAATTCATGGTATCCATCACCACTAGCTTGGGTCGATTCTTTAATCCTTGAATAGCCTCAATTTGAACTTGGGGTGTTAAATTACCCAACATCAAAAATTCACAATCTTGATAACTGTTCGGTATCATCGGTTTAAAATCCGCCAATACGTTTAAATCCGTCACCAAGGTATCACGCGAATTCATATTATTGTGATATTTGCCCGCCCAAAAAAAGGACTTCTCCCCTTTTTTAATTTGCAAACCATCCAAATTAATTCCCTTTGAAATCAAAGAATCCATGTATTCTTGGGGAAAATCATCCCCAACCACGGCAACTACATTGACCTGAGGAAGAAAAAATGCTGCTGATAAAGCAATGTAAGTACAAGATCCACCAATGATTTTATCAGTTTTTCCATAAGGGGTTTCTAGGGCGTCGAACGCTACGGTTCCAATTGTTAATAAGCTCATTTTACATGTATTTAGCCTACTTTAGGACAACGACTAAAGGGCTGGTTAGGATTAAATAAATAACGGTAAGTAATAAATGTTTTATCATTAGTGGCTCCCAATTGGGAAACAAAACGCATCATTTTGGGATTAAAATCGCCGACCCAATTCATGTCCA
>CAMBGA010000109.1 GCA_945866095.1 Spirosoma fluviale | reverse complement strand
CAATTATGATTATCGCCAAGTGTATTCGACCATCATACGCGATCATTTGGGCGTAGATGCGGTGAAAACACAGCAAATTTTCAATCAAACTTTTGAGCGCTTGCCTATTTATCAAAATTCGCCTGACCAATTGCCAGAATTTACTTCGTTGGAACTTGTCACCTCAGTACCCAATCCGGTCATTGATTTTGCTTTAATTCAATATTCAGTATTTGAAAAGATGCAAATTAAATTAGCGGTTTATGATCTTCAGGGTCAGGAGATTCAAGAGATTTATCAGGGCAATCGAGAGGTGGGATCCTATCAAATTACGGCGGATCTAGCTCGAATCAGCTCAGGTTTTTATATCATTAGTTTGTCTGGGCCTAATGGACAGCGCCAAAGTAGGCGAATGATCAAACAATAATTTGTATCTTCGTGGTTGAACGTGCACAACATTTTTAAATGGTTGTCGTTTGATGGTATAATATTAAATGTAGGAATTACATGATTCGATCAGTTTACTTATCATTTGCGCTTATCATTTTAGCCGCGTATTCTGCGGAGGCACAGTTTTGGTTTTTAGGCCAAAAGGCTAAAGAACGTTATGCTGGAATGCCATTTAAGCCACACTCATCTGTTAGTTTTGGAGCTGGATCGTCTAATTATTTGGGTGATTTAGTACCTGCGGCTGGCCTTTTTTCGGTCGCAGCCCAAACGATGCGTTGGAATGTAGGGCTTCAGTATACCCGCCATTTAAGTAAGTATTTTAGTGGAAATATTCAAGTAAGTTATATTCGAATCGCTGGAGATGATAATTATTTTTCTTCTACGGGTGCTTTTGAAGGTAATTATTATCGAAATCTACATTTTAGAAATGATCTTAAGGAGCTTTCGGTGAGTGCTGTTTACGAACCGATGGGCAATGCGGAGAATTTGTCTAAACGCCCTTTATTATCACCATACTTATATCTGGGTGTGGCTGGATTTACGCATAATCCAGTGGCAAGGAAGGATCCAAGCTTAGTTCCTGGAACTCCAAGTTTACAAGCTTGGCAAGACTTACAGCCTGAAAATATTGAAGGGGCTATGTATTCGTTGGTTAATATTTCCATTCCCTTTGGATTTGGCTTTCGATATAAAATAGGGGCTCAAATGGATTTGGGCTTTGATTTTGGATACCGAGTTTCCTTATCGGATTATTTGGATGATGTTTCGGATGACCGACCCAATGTGCTGACATCTCCGAGTATTTATTTTATCCGCTCCGGAGAAGCATTTGCAGCGAATACCTTAGTTAACAGGATTCCATTGTCTACCACCTCTACGGTACCTATTTATTCCACAGGACCGGATCAGTATTTTACCACGCAGATTCGATTGATATACCACATTAAGAATAAGATTGATTGTCCGCCTTTGCCGAATTAATGATCGATTCCTGTGCCTAAAATACTTCTCACAAGTTTATTGGTTTTCATTTCTGTTCTTGTTTTTGGACAGCGTTGGCAATTTGCGGCGGGCCCTGGAGCCGTCGTATATAAAGGCGATTTATTGGATTGGCACTTGGCTCCCAATGCGGCCCAATTGAAAAAAATGTCTCCTTCGGTGAATTTTCAAGTTCGTTATCAGGAAAAAAATGCTTTTGCGTATCGGGCCAAATTCAATTTTTCATCCTTGCAAGGAGACGGAAGCCTTAATCCATTGCCCCTTATTGGCTTTTCATCTAAGTCTTTTTCTAGTCCTTTGATTGACCTATCGTTAATAACGGAATATAATTTTTTGGATTATCAAAGTAATCGAAAGATCAAAAATTGGACGCCTTATTTATATGGGGGTTTTTCTGGGATGTTTGTGAGTCCAACAGGTTCGATTCCTAACCCGATGACTTTTTTCACCTTTTCTATTCCGTATGGGATAGGAGTGAAATATCAAATTAATCCAGTTTGGGGAGTGCAATTTGAGTTTGGTACGAGTAAGGTTTTAACGGATGTTATCGACGGAATGCCTTCTTACCTAGGCTCAACGGATAAAATTTCTTTTTCACAGGGCGACCAGTTTTTAAACTCTTCATTGATGTTTACCTATTCAATTATTTCTATCTTTTGCCCTAAGGAATAAGCGAATAATTACTTTGAATAAGGTTGCAAATTAGCTACCTTTGCCTCTTATTTGATAGCTTGAATTACCATTTACTGTGGACCAAAATATAAAAGACGCCATTGATCTAAACAATTTGCCAGCGCATATCGCTGTCATTATGGACGGGAATGGTCGTTGGGCCAAGCAACAAGGATTTAAAGATCGGATATTCGGACATCGCAATGCGATTTCTGCGGTTCGAGAAACGATTGAGGGTTGTGGGGAATTGGGTGTTGATTATTTGACATTATATGCATTCTCTACGGAGAATTGGAATCGTCCGCAATCCGAAGTGAAGGCGTTGATGAGTTTGTTGATAGGTACGATTCATGATGAATTGCCTACGATGATGAAGAATAAAGTTCGCTTGAAAGCGATAGGAGATATAGCTTCTATGCCGGCTAATTCTCAGAAGGAGTTGGCTGCGGCGATCGACCAGACAGCTGAAAATACGGGATTGACCTTAGTTTTGGCCCTTTCGTATTCAGGGAAATGGGATTTGGTGCAGGCCACACAGGCGTTAGCCAAAAAGGTGGCAGCGGGTGAGTTGAAAGAGTCTGATATTGACGCTGATTTATTGGCCTCTCATTTATCGACGGCAGGAATGCCAGATCCTGATTTAATGATTCGCACGGGTGGCGATCATCGGATAAGTAATTTTATGCTGTGGCAATTGGCCTACGCGGAGTTGTATATTTTTGAAGATTTATATTGGCCAGATTTTAGAAAACTTCATTTGCATCAAGCGATTGTTGATTTTCAAATGCGAGAGCGAAGGTTTGGTAAAACAAGTGAACAAGTTAAAAGCGAGGGCTAAGGCTCATTTATGAAAAATATAGTTTATTTAAAAGCGATCCATTCATTGAAGAAACATCGATTATTTCTGGTATTCTTCCTTTTGAGTTTATTTTCTATTCCGAGGATTTCCCACGCGCAAGTATTAGGTGGAAGGTTGTTTTCGACCAGTCCTGCGGTTGTCGAGCCGACTTTTTCTTATGCCACACCTACGGAGTATGAGATTGCTGAAATCACGGTTTCAGGTTCTCAATTTTATGATGGGAATTCCATGATTAACATCTCGGGTTTGCAGGTAGGAGATAAAATTAAGGTGCCGGGGGATATGATTGCCTCAGCGATTCGCAAGATTATGGATCAAGGAATTTTGGAGGAAGTGGAGATTTATGCCACCAAAACGGAAGGGACTAAAATTTGGTTAAGTATTATTTTGAAAGAACGACCTAGGTTATATGCGATTCAATATACCGGTGTGAGAAAAGGGGAGCAAGAGAGTTTAAATGAGAAAGTAAAAACGTATAAGGGAAAGATTATTACGGAAACACTTCGTAAGAACTTGGAGTTAGCCATTCGTAAATTTTATCAGGAGAAAGGCCGATTGAACATCAAGACCAAATCAGTCATTAAGACGGACACCTTGCGTGGAAATAATGCTACGTTAATGGTCAATGTCGTGAAGGGAGAGAAGGTAAAAGTGAATAAAATATTTTTAACTGGAATAGAACCAGACGCACGTAATTTAATTTTGAGAAAGATTAAAAATACGAAGCAAAGACGTTTTGGTCGGATCTTTAAGCCTTCCAAATTTGTGCCTAAAAAGTGGGACGAGGACAAGGAAAAGTTGTTGGCCGCCATGAATAAATTAGGTTACCGAGATTTTCAAGTTAAGTCGGATTCCATTGCTAGGTTTGATGAAGAGTCGATCAACTTAACCATTAATTTAACGCAAGGGAAAAAATATTATTACCGAAGTATTTCCTTTGAGGGAAATTATATTTATCCGGATTCTGTGTTGAAAGATGTGATAGGAATCAAGAAGGGTGATATTTATAATACAGAGGAATTAGATAAGAAAATGAATCAAAATCCGGGAGAGGATTTAAGTTCCGTGTACATGGATAATGGTTATTTGTATTACAATGCAGAGCCTATTGAAACTGCGATTGAGGGAGATTCGATTGATTTAACGATCCGTATTTCAGAAGGAAAGCAAGCGACCATCAATAAGGTTATTCTGAATGGAAATACAAAAACTTCCGATCATGTGGTGATGCGAGAGATTCGGACATTACCGGGTCAGAAGTTTAATAAATCAGCCATTATTCGTACGGTGCGAGAGCTTTCGACGATTGGTTATTTTAATCCGGAGAAAATATCACCTAATCCGATGCCACGTCCAGATGGAACAGTGGATATTGAATACAATGTGGAGGAGAAGCCTTCAGACCAAATAGAATTATCAGGGGGTTGGGGTGGATACATCGGTTTTGTGGGAACTCTGGGGGTTGTTTTCAATAACTTTTCAGCTAAGAATTTAACGAATTTATCTGCTTGGCGACCTTTGCCAGCGGGTGATGGCCAAAAGCTTTCAGTTCGTTTTCAAGCGAATGGCGCGGCCTTCCAAAATTACTCTTTGACTTTCACGGAACCTTGGTTGGGTGGAAAGAAACCTAATTCATTCTCTATTTCGTTGAATCGCAGTATTTCATATCCGTACCAATTTAGAACCACCGGATATGGGGGTGGTGGTGGACAATTTGGCGGTGGCGGATACGGTGGTGGATATGGCGGAGGCTACGGCGGAGGTTATGGCGGTGGTTACGGAGGTTATGGTGGTGGATATGGTGGAGGCTATGGTGGTTATGGTGGTGGAATGAGTAATTATTCAGTGCCGGATTCCTTATTGGATGCTCACTTTAATGTGAATAGCGTTACATTTAGTTTGGGTAAGCGTTTAAAGTGGCCAGATGATTATTTTTCATTAAGTCATTCTTTAGCATTTTCTCAATTTGACGTAGATCGATATTATACATGGGCTTATCCACAGGGTATTTCGACTTCGATTACGTTTATGACTAATTTCTCTCGAAATAGTATTGATAACCCTACTTTTGCTCGTATGGGATCTAGTTTTTCTTTAACAGGTTCACTTACACCTCCCTTTTCATTATTAGGTATCAACTCATCCGGTTCTTTAATAGAATACCATAAATGGATGTTGGATGCCAGTTGGTTCAGCCCGTTGGTAGGTAAATTTGTGCTTCATACACGAGCTCACTTAGGATTTTTAGGTTCTTATGGAGGCCGAGAAACTACGCGGTTTGAACGTTTTGATTTAGGAGGCTCTGGAATGGTTCAAGGTTTCTCATTTAATCGTGATATCGTAGGATTAAGAGGGTATAAGGACCGAGTAATTGGACCATCTGGATCGTATGGAAATGGTGGAGTGGCTTATAACAAGTTTGTGATGGAGGTTCGTTATCCTGTTTCTTTGAATCCATCAGCCACGATCTTTGTACTAGGTTTTGCTGAAGGAGGAAACAACTTTTCAAGCTTAAAGGAATACAATCCCTTTAATTTGTATAAAGCAGCAGGATTTGGAGCACGTATTTTTATGCCAGCTTTTGGTATGATTGGAATTGATTACGGATTTGGGTTTGACAAACCAAGACCGGGTGATTCAGATTTTGGTCGCCAGGCGTTTACGTTCTCCATAGGCCAACAAATCAGATAAGCAAATTAATTGGCACATGAAAAAAATGTTTTTTTTCTTGTTGGGTTTGAGTTTGTTTGTTGGCCCAACCTGCCACGCTCAAAAATTTGGATATATTGACACGGAATTCATTACTTCTAAAATGCCTGAATACCAAAAAGTACAGGCGAAAATGGATGAAATGACTAAACAATGGATCAAAGAAATAGAAGCTAAAAAGGATGAAGTGACTGTTCTTGAACGCGCATTTAAATTGGAAGAGTTGTTGCTGACCGAGGATTTGCGCCAACAACGTCTTCAGCAAATTAAACAGAAAGATCAAGAAGCTAAATTGTTTCAAAATGCTGTTTTTGGTGCCGAGGGCGAATTATTTAAAGCAAAGAAAAATGCTTTAAAACCTATTTTGGATGAAATTTCGAAAGCGGTTGAAAAAGTCGTGAGACAAAAAAGGTTAGATTTCTTGTTTGACAAGGCAAATGACGGCTTAGCTTTAATTTATACGAATCCTGTACATGATTATTCAGATTACATATTAGAGGAATTGGGCTTAGAATTGGATCCTAATTTGAAAAAATAAACATTAACCCATTATTTTAACATAAACATTCCTAATTTTACAATTATTAAATAGAAAACAACGTATGAAAAACAAATTTTTATTGGCCGTAGGCCTAATGTTCGGTATGGCAACATTACCATTAAAGGCCCAAGTTAAAATCGGATTTATCAATGCTGATTATATTTTAAGCCAAATGCCTGAGGCAAAACAAGTAGAGGAAGATTTAAAAAATACTCAAAAGCAGTATGAAACTCTTTACCAAGGAAAAGTGAAGGAATTTCAAGATAAGTTAGCCGCTTTTGAAAAGTTAAATGCGGATACAAAAACTCCCGATATTATCAAACAAGATAAAGAGAAGGAATTACAAAACTTACAAACTTCTATTCAAGAGTTCCAGCAAAATTCTCAATCTTCTTTACAGAAAAAGCAAGCTCAATTATTGCAGCCATTGTTGAAAAAAATCGAAGAAAACATGCATGCAGTAGCTAATGAAAATGCCTACACACATGTATTTAATTATGATGCAGGTATGGGAACAGCTCCTATCTTGTTACACTATCCTACGGAAGCTGCTATTTCTGATTTAGTTTTGAAGAAAATGGGCATTACGCCTAAGCCAGTTTCTGCGGTTCCAACGGCTGCTGCCCCAGCGGCTGCTAAGCCTGCTGCTGCACCTGCTGCAAAGCCAGCGGCTCCAAAGAAATAAAGCCATTAAGATACCAAGTGAAATAGACGCAAGAAATTGCGTCTATTTTTTATTCTATGGATTTATTGGCTTCAAAAAATTTGTTTTGAAAAATGATGATGGCGACAACTCCACAAAATATAGCCGCATCAGCAAAATTGAAAATGGGTGTCGAGTAATAAGACCCTCCCCATAAGGGTACCCATATAGGTAAAATTCCCTCCCAAATATCAAAAAAGAACATGTCAATCACCTGGCCATGAAACCAATTCATAGGGGCCCCATAGGGAGCATTTTCTAAAAATATGCCATAAAAAACAGAGTCAATTAAATTGCCTATGGCTCCCCCCAAAATCAGCGATACACAGATTAAAAGACCCATGGGGCTGTTTTTTTTGGTCAATGAATATAAATAATAGCCAATGCCAAACATGGCAACAATTCTAAAACTGGTCAATAATAATTTGCCATAAACGGAACCTAGTTGGATCCCAAAGGCCATTCCAGGATTCAACGTATAATGTAATTTAAATAAGGGTCCTATGAGTTCGATTTGCCCAAAATAACCAGGCTCCATATAAAAATGCACAGCCATCTTAATTCCTTGATCTATCAAAATCACCAATAAACTCAATAAAAAAAATCGAAAATGCTTCATATTAACTTTCTTCTATTCACTTCTTTTTTAATTAGGGCAAATTCCCTAGATGTTTGCCCGGCAATTGAGCTATTCTCCTCGGCGCGTCTAAACAAATAAGGCATCACAGATTCGATAGGGCCGTAGGGAACATATTTCGCCACATTGTATCCAAAATGAGCCAAATTATAACTGATATTATCTGACATGCCTAACAACTGCGCAAAGTGAATTTGTGGGTGATTGGTTGAAATGCCCAAGGCATTCATCTTATCGCATAAAAGAACACAACTTTCTTCATTATGCGTTCCCACACAAAAATAAACGGTTTCTAAATTATGTAAGCATAAATCCACTGCCGCATTAAAATCACGATCTGTATCATGCTTGTTTTTATGTAAAGGCTCTGAATAGTTTTCCTCGTGGGAGCGTTGACGTTCTTTTTCTAAATAAGCTCCTCGGACCAATTTAACCCCTAAGAAATAATGCTGGTCTTTGGCCGACTTAATGGCATTAGTTAAATTTCCAAGCATATCCACGCGGTACATTTGGAATGTATTGTAAATAATAACGCTGTTTTTATTGAATTTTTCCATCATCTCATACGCGAGGAGGTCGATGGAATTTTGAATCCAACTTTCTTCCGCATCGATGAAAAGTTTTACTTGTAAGTCAAACGCCTTTTGGCAAAT
>CAMBGA010000108.1 GCA_945866095.1 Spirosoma fluviale | reverse complement strand
TTAGAAAATGCCATTCAAAAGTCGCAAAAGGCGGCTATTACGGCAAAATATGAGGGTAAAAATTTTAGACGAGATATCGGCTTAGATGTTCTTAGATTTAAGAATTAATAGCTGATTTACATATAAAAATATGGGATGTAAATCGTGCTCCACAGGATCATGTGGATCGAAAAAAGTCGAAGGAGAAGTTGTAGGCTGCCAAAGTAATGGCAGTTGTGGCACAGGTGCCTGCAATAAAATGAATGTTTTTGATTGGCTTTCCGATTTGGACGTGCCTCAATTTCAACGTTTTCAAATCGTAGAAGTAAAATTTAAAGGAGGAAGGAAGGAATACTTTAGAAATTCCACCGAACTAATTTTGCATACAGGAGATCCAGTGATGATCGAATCATCTACAGGTATCCACTTGGGTGTGGTTTCTTTGCAAGGCGAACTTGTCAGACTCCAGTTGCTAAAAAAGTCGATCAAAGACGACGAGACCCTAAAAAATATTGTTCGAATTGCCAATGAAAAGGATGTAGAAAAGCATGAGCAGGCAATTGCTCGCGACTTGCCTACGATGTACCGTGGCCGACAAATCATACAAGATTTGAAATTGAACATGAAACTTTCCGATGTGGAATTTCAGTCTGATGGCACTAAAGCCGTATTTTATTATTCTTCGGATGACCGAGTTGATTTCAGGGAATTAATTAAATTATTGGCTACCGAGTTTAAAATTCGGGTAGAAATGAAACAAATTTCGTTGCGTCAAGAGGCAGGAAGATTAGGGGGTATTGGTATTTGCGGAAGAGAATTATGTTGTTCTACGTGGCTGACCGACTTTAAAAATGTAACTACGGCAGCGGCTCGCTATCAAAATTTATCGTTAAACCCGGTAAAATTAAGCGGCCAGTGTGGTCGTTTGAAATGTTGTTTAAATTATGAATTAGAGACATATATGGATGCTTTAAAAGGCATACCAACGATCGAGGGTAGAATAAAAACGAAAAAAGGAGAAGCCGTTCTACAAAAAACAGATATTTTCAAAAGAATGATGTGGTTTGGCATTATAGGGGAAGAGGCTATTTGGATTCCTGTTTCCTGTGATCGTGTCCAAGAAATTATCGATTTAAATAAGAAAGGTATTATCCCAGAGTCATTCGAAGATCTTAATCCTGATGCACCGGTAGTTGAAAAATTGAGCTTATCCCAATTAAACTCTGATTTAGATCGGATGGATAAGAAATACGGGGGTTCAAAAAATAAAGGTGGGTTTAAAAAAGGCCCGAATGAAAATCGGTTTAGAGATAATGATCCAAATAGACCAAGGCCAAATTTCCAACAAAGACCTAAGCCCAACAATCCGAATCAAAAGGCCCCTGAGCAAAGTGGTGACAGTGAAGGCACTAAGCTTCCGAATGGGCCTATTGGCGATAGTCAATCCCCGGAAAACAATGCTACTCCAAAGCCCTTTAAGAAAAAGTTTAAAAAGAAGTTTAAACCAAGACCTCCAGGAAATGCGCCTGAAACTCCTCAAGTTTAGATGGAGGTACACTCCTTTTCCTTTAAGATTTCAGTTAATCATAGGCTTGTTAATGGGATTTGTGTATCTGGGCTGTAGTGAAAATGAGCTTGTCAATGAAAGGCAATCGATGGGCGAAATAGGTTGGATACAAAAAAACAAATTCGAAATCCCCTTTGAAATTACAGATACTTCTCACCTATATGATATGCAGGTGGCTATCCGACAAACGAATACGTATTCTTTCTATAATTTATATTTCATTTCGGAAATTTTAAGTGAAGCGGGAACTAGCTTGAAAAAAGCTGAAGCAGAAGCCATTTTCTATGATGCAAAATCTGGGAAGCCCAATGGTTCAGGAATAGGTGATATGTATAGTCATTCATATACCATTTTCAAAAATGTAAAATTTCCTACATCAGGTGCCTACCGAATCCGTTTACAGCAAAATATGAGAATGGATACCTTAGAAGGGATTGTTTCAGTAGGTGCCTCGCTAGTAAAAAAGAAATAAAGGATGGCAAAATTAGATGAAATAGATAAACAAATACTTGCCTTTTTGCATGAAGATGCATTTTTGTCCAATAAAGAAATGGCGAGTCGATTAGGCATGAGTGCCACACCCATCCATGAGCGGATTAAGCGAATGGAAAAAGATGGGGTCATTACTGGGTACAAGGCTATTATTAATCACAATAAATTAGGCAAATCCTTGACCGTGTTCTGTGATATTTCGTTAAAAGAACATGCGGCGGAATATTTAAACCAATTTGAAAAAGATGTGATGGAATTACTCGAAGTGCAAGAGTGCTATTGCGTTTCTGGTCAAAGCGATTTTTTGTTAAAAATAGTGGTCGCCGACATGGATGAGTACCGTCATTTTATATTACATAAATTAGCCAGTTTGAAGAACATCGGAAATGCCCAAAGCCATTTTGTCATGAATCAAACACAAAATGAACATATTTTACCCTGGTTAACTAATTAAAATAAAATTTGCCTACAACTGAGGACACAAGAATGTTTGAATTTCCTTATCTTAGAAAATTAATAAACCTTTGAATACGCATACATGAATAAGTTCACGAAAACAATCACCAGCTTAATAGCGATAATTTTAATTTTGGGATTAGCTTTTTATCCGAAAATTAAAAAAACTTTTTCCCCTTCAGAATCAAAAGATAACGTGAAGGGTAAAGAAAAAGAGAAAGGTGGGCCGGGTGGGCCAGGTGGAAAAGGTGGTAAAACTGCTGTCATCGTTACTGTGATTAAGTCAACTAAGTTGGACGATATATTAAGCTCCACAGGAAGTATATTGCCTAATGAGGAAGTTGAAATTCGCTCTGAAATAGCCGGAAGAATTATTTTACTCAATATCAAAGAAGGTGATAATATCCAAAAGGGTACTGTATTATTGCGAATAAATGATGATGAATTGCAGGCTAGGTTAAAAAAATTAGGATTCAATAAAAAGCTAGCGGAGGATAACGAAGGAAGGCAAAAAGTGCTTTTACAGAAAGAAGCTATCTCACAAAGGGAATATGATATTGCTGTGAATTCCGTCAATACCATCTCTGCCGACATTGAAGATTTAAAGTCACAAATATTAAAAACTACGTTAAAGGCTCCATTTGCGGGGAAAGTTGGCTTTAGGTATGTGAGTATGGGAAGTTATATTTCTCCGGCAACTAAAATTGCCACTTTAACCAATACAAATCCTGCCAAAATAGAATTTTCAATTCCTGCTAAATATGCCACGGCCATCCGCCAGGGGAGTACGATAGAATTCACCACTGAAAATGAGCAAAAGACCTTTATTGGAAGAGTATACGCCGTGGATCCTAAAATTGACCCGCTAACTCGTACTTTACAAATTAGAGCTTTGTCGCCCAATCCAAGTAATTTACTAGTTCCTGGAGCATATGCTAGGGTAAATTTGATTTTAAAAAGCAAAGGATCTGCCATACTCATACCTACCGAATCAGTTATACCTGAGGCGAAAGGAAATAAGGTTTTTCTCGTGAAAAATGGAAAATCGGTTCCTCAGAAAGTTGAGCTAGGCACACGTAGTGAGCGTACCGTAGAAATATTATCTGGTCTGTCGATTGGCGATACCTTAATCACCAATGGAATTATTCAGGTTAAACCAGATGGCGACGTTGAAATAAAAGAAGTGGTTCAATAATCTCAAATGCCAAGTATCTATTTGACAAAATCTTTATGGTCCTATAAATTCCGCAAATTAACGTATTTAATTCGTGCGATAGGAGCTTATGGATTTTTGAATTTAACGCTTTTTCTTAAACGGTTATCGAATCCCAATAAGACGTTTGTTGGCATTTTACTGGCAGAACATTTGGGAGACATTGTAGCTTCCGAACCCATTATAGATGCTTTGCATAAGAAATTTCAAGATGCGGAAATTTATTGGATCGTAAAGCCTGTCTTTGCTCCTATTTTAACCACGCATCCTGGGCTTTCCAAAGTCATTCTCGAGACCAACGTACTTTTTAGTATTTTAATCGCTAGAAAAAATGCATTTACCCAGTTCTATAATTTGCATTTAAATGATTTGAGGAAGGATCCGTATTTTGACGCAAAATTAGAGAATCCATATGCGGAGGAGATTGATTTAACGATTCATAATTATTATAAATCGAGTAATCTGTTGGGCAATTTCTCAAGATTATGTCACTTAAATTTAGATAAGACTGCGCCTTCTCTTTACATAGGACAGTCAAATATCAATCAACCTTTTGAGGGAGATTATTGGGTTTTACATCGCAAGTCGACGGACATCAACCGAGAGTGGCAGGATGAACATTGGATTCAATTACTAGATTTATTAACCATAGAATATGGAATTAATGTGGTTGAAATTGGCACCCACGAACCTTTAGTTTATTCAAGCAAAAGCTTTTTGAATTTAGTGGGGAAAACAAGTATTGAAGAAACCTGTACCTTAATTAAATCGGCTCGCTTTTTTTTAGGAATCGATTCTGGGCCCACACATATTGCGAATGCTTTTAAAATACCTGCTTTAATTTTATGCGGTCATTTTGCCAATTTCAAAAAATACATGTCCTACTCAGGTGCATACCAGGAAAAAGGAGGCATAGCCAATATTTATTTTAATGCGAGTGGAAGTACACGTGAACTCCCATTTTTGGAAGTTTGGGAAGAATTACAAAAAACTATGTTAAACATTAAATCATTAGCCTTAAAGGCAGTATAAACCTATAAAACGATGGCATCATTATCAGAAATCAGTATTAAACGCCCAGTTTTGGCCATTGTCATGTCCATTACGATTATTGTATTTGGGCTCATTGGCTATAATTATTTGGGCGTGAGGGAATATCCATCCGTGGATCCTCCCGTGGTTAATGTGCAAACAAGTTATACCGGGGCCAATGCTGACATTATAGAATCCCAAATTACTGAACCGTTGGAGGAATCCATTAATGGAATTGCGGGTATTCGAACATTGACAAGTTCGAGTAGAGACGGGCGGTCAAGCATCACGGTTGAGTTTGACTTATCGGTCAATATTGAAGATGCGGCAAATGATGTACGCGACCGTGTTTCAAGATCTATGGCAGTATTGCCAAAAGATGTGGATCCACCTGTTATTTCAAAATCGGATGCCGATTCAGGACCTATTTATAATTTAAATTTATCGTCAAAAACAAGAAATATCTTAAACTTAAACGAGATCGCCACTCGAAATGTAAAAGAGAAATTACAAACGATTCCAGGAGTAAGTTCGGTTCAAATGTGGGGGGAGAAAAAATATGCGATGCGTTTGAACATTGACCCTGATCGTTTAGCTTCTTTTCGATTAACGGCTCCAGATATTGTTTCGGCCTTATCTAAACAAAATATCGAATTGCCATCAGGAAGTATAGAGGGAGCAAATACAGAACTAACTGTTAGGACTCAGGGTAGATTAACAACCGTTGAGGATTTTGAAAATTTAATCATTAAAGAAGAAGGGGATCGTTCTGTGAAATTTTCGGATGTGGGGGATGTCGTTTTAGCTTCCGAGAATGAAAAAACGATGTTTAAGCGGGATAATGTTCCGATGATTTCGATCGCGGTGATTCCTCAGCCTGGCTCAAACCAAATTGAAATTGTCAATTCGATTAGAAAGAAATTAGTTCAAATTCAAACGACGATGCCAGATGATGTCTTGCTAAAAGAAGGCTTTGACAACACACGTTATGTAAGAAGATCAATTATAGAAGTAGAAGAAACGATATTAACTGCTATTTTATTGGTAACAATTATTATATTTTTATTTTTAAGAGACTGGCGCTCGACCATCATCCCATTGACGGCCATTCCCGTAAGTTTAATTGGGGTATTCTTCTTTATGTATATTGTAGGCTTTTCGATCAACGTACTAACTTTGCTAGGCATTGTATTGTCTATCGGATTAGTTGTGGATGATGCCATTGTTGTTTTAGAGAATATTTACTCTAAAATTGAAGAAGGCTTAAGTCCATGGAAAGCGGCGCAAGAGGGCTCCAAGGAAATTTACTTTGCTGTTATTTCGACCACCGTTACATTGGTCGCTGTATTCTTGCCAGTGATCTTCTTACAAGGAATTACGGGCCGTTTATTTCGCGAGTTTGGAATCGTTGTCGCTGGATCTGTAATTATATCCGCCTTTGTTTCTTTGACATTAACGCCCATGTTAGGTTCAAGGTTGTTAAAAGGTGGTCACTCAAAGCCTTGGTTTTACCGAGTGACCGAGCCATTTTTTGTTTGGCTTAATCGTGCATATGAGAACTCATTAAACTCATTCCTAAATGCTCGTTGGCTTGCTTGGGTGATTATGGTTTCTCTTTTTGGAATTATTTATGCGCTATTCAAGACAGGTGCAATCCCGTCTGAATTAGCTCCATTAGAAGATCGAGGGATGTTGAGAGTTAACGCAACGGCCCCGGAAGGGGTTACCTTTGAATACATGCTTAATTATACGGATGAAATGTCAAGCTTCTTGATGAAGGCCATTCCAGATAATGAAAGAAAAAATATATATGCCTACACATCTCCGCCGTTTGGCAGTGGGGGTGCTAACACAGGAAGTATGCGTATTATGTTGACAGATCCAGGAAACAGGAGATCCCAACAAGCGATCGCGGAAGAATTGCAGCCTAAAATTAAAAAGTTTACAGGGGCGAAGGCCGTTTTAATTCAAGATCCAACCCTTTCCACTGGTCAACGTGGTGGTGGAGGATTACCTATTGCATTTGTGGTTCAGGCGCCTAATTTTGAAAAACTAAAAAAGATGATGCCTTTGTTTTTAGCTAAGGTGAGAGAGTCTCCTAAGTTTGAGAATTCGGATGTCAACTTAAAATTTACCAAACCTGAATTACGTTTAGAAATCGATCGAGCTAAAGCACAAAATTTAGGAATATCGATTCAAGATGTGGCCCAAACGCTTCAATTAGGCCTGTCTGGAAGAAGATTTGGCTATTTTGTGATGGATGGCAAGCAATATCAAATCATTGGTCAAATCAATCGAGATCTAAGAAATGATGTGAAAGACTTAAAATCCTTGTATGTGAAAAACAATCGCGGGGACTTAATTCAGTTGGACAACTTGGTTAAAATAACAGAACAAAGCACACCGCCCCAACTATATCGCTATAATCGCTATGTTGCCGCTACGGTTCAGGCGCAAATGGCTAAAGGTGTAACGATGGGAGAGGCATTAAATGAGATGGATAAATTAGCCAAAGAAACATTTGATGTTTCTTTTTCTACCGCATATGACGGACAAAGTAAGGAATTTAAAGAATCGAGTTCGTCTTTATTATTCGCATTTGCGCTGGCTATCTTATTGATTTACCTGATTTTATCGGCCCAGTTTGAAAGTTTCGTAGATCCCCTGATTATTTTATTTACGGTTCCATTAGCGGTTGCCGGTGCGCTATTAACTTTATGGGATTTCAGCCAAACACTTAATATTTTCTCGCAAATCGGAATTATTGTGTTAATAGGCCTCGTGACCAAAAATGGAATTTTAATTGTGGAATTTGCCAATCAGAAAAAAGAAACAGGTTTATCTAAATTAGAAGCTGTAAAGGTTGCTGCTGCTGCCAGATTTAGACCTATCGTCATGACATCTCTATGTACTATTTTGGGTATTTTACCTATAGCCTTAGCCTTAGGTTCAGGAGCAAAAAGTAGGGTTTCGATGGGTATAGCGGTTGTAGGAGGTATGTTGTTTTCAACGACATTAACCTTGTATATCATACCAGCCATCTATAGTTTTATGTCGAGTAATTTCAAGAAATCAAAAGAAGAGGTTGTGGAAGAAGCCAATCATGTCATTGGATAAGGAAATATTTTGGATGCAACGAGCCCTAGACCTAGCTATCATGGGTTCGGGGTTCGTTGCTCCTAACCCTTTAGTAGGTTGTGTCATTGTAAAAAATGACAGCATCATCGGGGAAGGTTTTCACAAAAAATATGGCGAGGCGCACGCCGAAGTCAATGCCATCAATTCGCTTGTTGATCCCTCAGATATCGTAGGCTCTACGATCTATGTGAATTTAGAACCTTGCTCACATCATGGCAAAACTCCTCCATGTGCTGATTTATTAATCAAAAGTAGGGTGAAGCGCGTGGTCATTTGCAATATCGATCCTAATCCTGTAGTCGCCGGCGAGGGAATAGCGGCGTTGAAAAAGGCCGGAATTGAAGTTTCTATAGGCTT
>CAMBGA010000107.1 GCA_945866095.1 Spirosoma fluviale | reverse complement strand
CTTGAATTGCTACGTTGGGTGGTATATCCCACCACCGCATTAAAACGATGTTTTCCTATATTTTTATTATAATTTAAAGTATTCTCAATTAACCAATTGAAAGTTTCCGACCTTGAATTTGAAGATTTCCCAGTACCTGCTACAGGCGGAACATTAGATGCGCCAATGGTGCTTGGTATATATTGATTAAAATTAGAAGAAGAATAAATCGTATTTAACGAGGTTTTAAACTTTAAATCAGGTAATATGTTCCATTCTAAAAAAACAGATCCTAAACTTTGAAATTGTTTTTGTAGCTGGGTAGCATTTTGCAATAAAAACAATGGATTAGCAAAACTCCATGCGGAGTGGTATTTACTCTGTGGTGATCTGACATATGGAATTAATATTCCATTGGCATCATAGGGGGACATCACGGGATTAGCCCATAATGAAACACCAATCACATCTTCTCTGCTTGAATTGGTGAAAGTTCTATTTTGATTCACAAAGGAAGCAAGAAGTGAACCGCCAACCGTAACTGTTTTACTTAAATTTGATTCAAAACCTACATTACCCGTAAACCGCTCAACTCCTGTAAATTTCAATGCTCCATCTTGTTTGAAATAACCTAGACTTGCATTAATTTTAGAATCTTGGGTTCCCTTCTGAAGGCTTAAATTATGTTCCTGGATAGGTGCAGTCTGCAATAGCAAATCATACCAATCTGTTCCATTTCCAACCAATTGGTCTATATTTTGATATTCAACAGGATAATCAGTAATGGTTGCTTTTCTATTTTCAGCCCTTAAAACAGCGATGTTAATTTTATTTCTCTGCATTTCAACAAATTCTTGTTGATTCATCATTTCAGGCCTGCCTTTTTTAGGCACATCCTGCATACCCGTCATCGAAGAAAAATTGATTTGCAATTTACCATATTGACCTTTTTTGGTCGTAATCATGATGACACCATTAGCACCTCTGGAACCATAAATTGCCGTTGAAGATGCATCTTTCAATACAGAAATAGATTCTATATCATTCGGATTTATTAATAATAGAGGATTAAAGTCTTGATTTAATCCAGCAGAATAAGGCATTCCGTCTATCACATATAAGGGTTCGTTACCTGCCCCTAAAGATCCACTACCTCTTATTCTTACTGAGGTTCCAGCCCCTGGCTGACCGGATAATTGCTGAATTTGCATACCAGCAACCTGACCTATCATTTTTTGATCTACCGTAGAAACAGGCAAATCTTTAATCGTATTTTGATTGATAGTCGCAACAGCACCAGTTAAATCTTTCACTCTTGCCGTACCATAACCCACAACCACTACTTCAGTCAAGGCTTTATTTTCAGACACTAGACTGATGTTGATCATTGATCTATTCCCAACTAAAACTTCTTGAGTGATAAAACCAACAAAACTAAAGGCTAAAATCGCCTTATCATCTGAAACACTTAAATTATAAGTACCATCAATGTTACTGCTCACTCCTTTGTTCGTTCCTTTTATGAGAATATTTACACCAGGAATAGGACTTCCACTTTCGTCAGTAATTTTTCCTTTGACCGTTTTGGTATCTATAATCAATGATTCAGATTCTTGGTTATTCAATTGAGAATTAGAATTCAGAAAATCAATCTTAGATTTCGTTAATAAAATTCTATTCTCAATGACCTCATATGAAATCGAATTGGGATTTAGAATTTGATTCAATACGGTCGAAAGCTTAGCATTCTGCAAATTCAAATTCATTTTTTGATTAGTCTGAACTCTAGTACTATACACAAACTTAACCTCAGCTTGCTTTTCAATTTGAGCTAAAACCGATTTGAAATTTATGTTCTGACCTACAATGGTAACAGAGCGGTTTAAAACTTCTTGGGCCTGTGATTCATGTGCAACAGCTAATGTAGTGCACAATAAAACTAGGCAAATTTGACTAAAGGTAATTTTCATAAATAACCACAAATTTTGGGTGTTCAATCGTCGTTTTTTCATAGATTTATAAGTTTTAAATTAACATTTTGAAACATTTAACCCGCCTCAGATTGGCATTTGTAACGGGTTATTTTATTGGGCAGAAAGGAGTATTTCTCCTTTCTGTTTTTTTTAATTACATCCTTCTCCAGTTATAAAAATGACAGTCCCACGTTTTTCATAGGTAGCTGCGATAGATTTACAGATTAAATCTAATTGGGTAAACATTGGTAATCCATTTAAATCCGCCGTGATTTGACAATCATTCGATTTAGGATTAGTTAAAATTATTTCTACCCCATAGTGTTTTGACATCGTTGACAATACAGATTGAAGTGGAGTTGCTTGGAAAATAAGTTGCACCTTGGAAAAATCCGGAGTCAGAATTGGCAACGGATTATCCACTATGGTGGGATAAATAGTCTTGGATACTATATCAAATACAACCTTTTGATTTCTGGTTAAAATAACCCCATTTAAATTATTGTTATCACTTACTTTATTAGAATATACGGAGACTTTACCGCTTGTGACAGAAACTTCTATTTGATTGTTTCTTGTATTTGATTTTACCCAGAAACTAGTTCCTAATACTTCCGTATTTAAATCACTAGAATGTACGACAAATGGCTTGCTAACATTTCGTTTAACCTTAAAAAATGCTTGACCAATTAAAAAAACTTCTCTTTTTTTTATGTTAAAATCCTTTCCATAGATGATGCTACTTTGAGGTTTCAAAATAACCAATGAACCATCTTTTAATAAGATTTTTTGATCTACTAAGGTCATGTTCTTCATCTCCATTCCGAATAAGTTACTCGGCTTAGTAGATAAACTTTCGATTGTTTGAACATTCAACAGAAATACGATTAATAAACAAGCAGCTAAACTTGTTACAACACCTAAGCCTATTTTAGTGATTTTTGAAAAATGCTTATTAGGGATTTTTGAATAAATATTTCTCAAGATTCTACCCCTTATTTCCTCCTTTTCACTTGAAGAAATGGTCAACTGATTTTCATTATCTAGTTTTTCACTCCATTCTAGTAACAACAATTCTTCCTCCACCGAGCACAGGCCTTGGAGGTATTTATTCGACAGTAAATTAAACTCCTGTTTTGTCATAAAATTGACTTAATTTAATCGTGAATAATCTTTTAAATTTTCTTTTAGAAACTTTAGGGATTTAGTTATATGGTATTCTACAGCCTTTTCACTCAATTTCATTTGTATTGCAATTTCCTTTGTATTCATATTTTCGAACCGACTTTTTTTGAATATATGAACACTTTTTTCAGGCAATAACGAAAGTACTTTTTCAACGGCATCAGTCAATTCCGTGTAATTAACAATTTCATCTGTATTAAAATGAAAATCTATCTCCTTTAAAATAATATGCTCCTGATATTTGCGGAAATTTATTTTAGAACGTATTAAATCGTATACTTTATTTTTGATGCAAATGACTAAATACAAATCCAAATTATTAATAACAATAGCCTCTCTTCTATTCCAAATACTCAAAAAAACATCTTGTACAAGCTCCTCAGCCTCTTCTTTATTGCCTGTTTGATTAAAGGCAATTCTGTAAATTTTAAACCAGTATCTTGAATAAATTTCTTCAAAGGCCGCGGAATGCGACTGATTTAAACCTAAAACCAATAATTGATCTTCGAGCCTTTTGAAATTCATTTAAGAGTAATTAATTTTTGTTTGTAAGCTATAGTCGTACAACATTGAAATAACCCTAAATAAAATTAAAATATTTTTATTTAAATATTGGATGCCTAACTATATATCTACAAAAACCGTTTTTACCAAGGACACATCATGATACCCTTGATCATCAGTTAAAATGATCAATAAGCTAGTCAATAATGGCAATATAATTATATATTTTTCTGTACCTTCGTCAGCTTTAATAACTTTCTAAAAGTTAGTAAAGCTAAAGACGAAGAAATAAAAAATTCACCTTAAACGATGACTTATTAACTTCAAAAATCAGAATATTCAATAAGCCAATTTACATGAATAAAAGATACTGGGTGCTCTTCGTCATGGCACTTTTTTCCATCATCACCTATTTAGATCGAACCTCTATTTCCATCACGGGTTCTGCCATCACGCAAGAACTTAATTTATCAGAAAAAGAATTTGGTTGGATTTTAGGATCATTTGCTTTTGCCTACGGCTTGTTTGAGATACCGGTGGGATTATGGGGTGACCGAAAAGGACCCAAATCCATACTCTTTAGAATAGTACTTTCCTGGTCAGTATTCACGATTCTGACTGGTTTTTCAACTACCTTTACAATGTTATTTATCATCCGATTTCTATTTGGAATCGGTGAGGCAGGAGCATATCCAAACGCCACCATCGTAATTTCTCGTTGGTTCCCAAAATCCGAAACGGGTAGAGCGCAATCATTTATTTGGATCGCTAGCCGCATCGGTGCCGCATTAGCCCCCTTCCTTTCCCTGTTCATCATGCAAACATACGGTTGGCGCTATGTGTTTTATGCTTTTGGCGTTTTAGGGATTTTTTGGGCAGCCTTTTGGGGACTTTGGTTCAAAGATGAACCCCGTGATATGCCTAATATTTCCGAAAAAGAAATAGCGCACATTGAACAAGGACGTGAGCTAAAATCGGGAGGCGATAGCTTTTCCATTGTGTTGAAAATCTTAAAAGATCCCAATATTTGGTCGCTCATGGGCATGTACCATTGCCTGCTTTATGGCGCCTATTTTTATCTTTCTTGGATGCCAAAATACTTGAAAAATGGCCGAGGAATCGATGATACCCAAATTGCATTTTTAGCCTCCCTCCCATTTATATTAGGAACTGTAGGCTGTTTTATCGGCGGATTTTCGTCCGATTATTTAACTAAAAAACACGGTTTGAAATGGGGACGTAGAGCAGTGGGCATGTTTGGCTTAGTGATGTCAGGCATTTGTATGTTGACGGCCACCTTCATTCCTGACACGACTACATCGATTATCGTTTTGGCATTTGGCTTAGCTTTTAAAGATTTTACCTTACCCGTTTCTTGGGCTACCTCCTCCGACATAGGCGGACAAAATGCAGGCGCAGTGGCAGGAGCCATGGGGATGGCGGGCCAGTTGGGCTCCACCATCATGTCCATCGCTTTTGGCTACATCCTTGCGGCGACAGGAAGTTGGGATATCCCCGTCAGAATTATCGGCTGCATCGTCATCCTAGGCGGATTGTTATGGCTACGCATCGACCCCACCAAGAAAATTTCTATCTAGCGATTAATCCTAATTTTGATTGAAAAAGCTAATTAATTTATATATTTAAGGGTTAATCGAAACCTATGAAAACAACCACCTCAACTTTAGAGACCTCTCCTATTACTCAACGTCTTCAATCTTTAGATGCACTTCGCGGGTTTGATATGCTTTGGATTATGGGCGCAGAAGAAATTTTAAAATTCTTGTATAAAGCGACTGGATCACCCTTCTGGGGCTTCTTTTCGAACCAATTAGAACATCCTGAGTGGAACGGGTTTACATTTAATGACCTGATCTTTCCATTATTTCTTTTTATAGCAGGCGTGGCCACTCCCTATTCGTTAGGCAAAGAATTAGAAAAAGGAAAATCCAGGGAGCAACTCCTTCAAAAAGTAATCAAAAGAGGGTTGATTCTCGTTATTTTAGGCATCATTTACAACAATGGGCTAGAGTTTAAACCCTTGGAAGAAATTCGTTTTGGAAGTGTGCTAGGACGTATCGGTCTAGGCTATATGTTTGCCAACATCATCTTTTTATACACCCAAAAAAAATTGACTCAATTCATTTGGTTTGTAGGTATAATCATCAGCTATTATTTAGCGCTTAAATTTAATGCCGCGCCAGGCTTTATGGCGGGTGACTTAACAGAAGCGGGTAATTTCGCTTCCTATTTAGATCGCACTTGGATGCCGGGAAAATTACATAGAGGGATTCATGATCCAGAAGGTCTTTTTTCAACGATACCGGCTATCTCAACTGGCCTACTGGGAATCCTAACAGGAAATTTTCTTAAAAATGATCCTAGTGATGGAACCACCAAAACTAAAAAAATGGCTATCCTAGGTGCGATATTTGTGGTGATTGCATTGATTTGGAATATCGATTTCCCGATTAATAAAAACCTTTGGTCAAGTTCATTTGTGATGCTAGTGGGTGGAATAAGCTTAATTCTGCTTTCCATCTTTTATTACATCATCGATGTTAAGGGATATCAAAAATGGGCCTTTTTCTTCCGCATCATTGGAATGAACTCCATATTAATTTATTTATCAGGAATGATCATCGACTGGGAATATGCCACAGACGGAATGTTTCATTGGTTAGGACAATTGATCGGCGATCCTTTTAATGCCGTCGCCTTAGCCATTTGCTATACCGGTATCAAATGGACATTTCTGTATGTTTTATATAAGAAAAACATTTTCCTTAAGGTTTAAATAAAAAGACCGAAGATTATTTCTTCGGTCTTTTTATTGCTATTCCAATGGGTTTGATTCCGATGGAATGCTAAACGCAATCAGTTAATCTTGATTTTTCATATTCACCAAATAGCCAAAGATGGCTGCCGTAAAAAACATAATCAAACTATAAATTAAAGCAGGAATACTCATGGTACTATTTCCTATGACACTTAAGGCGATAAAAATCGCTAAAGTTCCATTGTGAATGCCTATTTCCATTCCGATGGCAATGGCCTGACTTTTGGCCAAATTAAATAATCGCGGAACGTAATACCCGATAGCCATACTAAGAACGTTTAACAATAATGTAGGAAAACCGACCATCTGAAAGTCTTGGACAATGTGTGCCTTTTCTTTAATAATAGTCAATACAATGACTAGCACTAAAAAAGAAGCGGAAGCTATTTTAACTGGCTTGCTTAATTTTTCGGCAAACGAACTAGCATATGAGCGGATCAACATACCGATTGAAACTGGCCCAAGAACAACCACACAAACCTCTACTACTTTTTTAAACTGCAAAGGAATTGCTTGGTCAGATCGCATGAAACTAGCCATCGCAAAATTAACAATGAAGGTGATTGAAAACACTGAAATAAGGCTATTGATCGCTGTCAAAGTAACATTTAGAGCCACATCCCCTTTCGCAATATGGGAATACAGATTGGCCGTTGGCCCACCTGGCGAAGCCGAAAGTAGCATTAAACCCACCGCTAATTCAGGAGAAAGGCCAAAACCGGATGCGATAAAATAACAAATGACAGGCAAAAGAATCATTTGGCATAATAGACCGATCAATACAGCTTTAGGGAAAACGAGAACTCGTTTAAAATCATCTATTCTAAGCGATAGTCCCAAGCCCATCATGATGACGCCGAGTGCGAGTGGCAATAAAACCACAGATAAAAAATTTGCTTGCATGGTTAATTAAGGTTTAGTTTAAATAAATTTTTTACCAATTACCTCTTACCTAATACTTATTACCTTTTTTCTATTACCTCTTACCTAATACTTATTACCTTTTTTCTATTACCTCTTACCTAATACCTATTACCTAATACTTATTACCTTTTTTCTATTACCTCTTACCTAATACCTATTACCTAATTTTACCTATTACCTAATTTTACCTATTACCTTCCCTACAAAACCTCTTTGGTATTCGTTGTAAACACGCGCGTGCTGACCGTATAGCTTCCACCGTTCGGATCCTTATATTTCAAATCCATATAAAAGGCTTGGAAACCTTTTTTGGTATAAGGAATGGTGTATTTCACAACGGAACCTGCGGGTTTTACACGTCGCGTCAACCATAAATTATTGCGGAAATCACGATCCGCTGAAGTCGTGCCCCAAATAGCAGCATCTTGTAAATCGCCAGGGGCAGCATTCACAGTCAGTTCAAAACCTTCTTTTCCTTTAACCACATTCCAAGTACAAACAGGGTATTCCTTGTCCTGCAAGGTTAGGCCAAAAAAGGCACTTAACGCCTCAAGGGCTTGCTTTCCACCTCCCAAATTATGACCTACATTGGGTACATAATGAATTAAATTTTTACCAGGAATCTTATCGTAATAATGTTTGATCGCATCAGCCGTCCAATACTCATCATTGGTCCCAATAAAAATAATTTTAGGAATCGTCATTTTATCCCGATACGAGTAAGGATCCACCATGGTCGTAATGGCTTTTCCGTCTGGGGTATCTGCACCCTGTGGAATACCTAGTTTTACGTAATCCTCGATTTGAATGCTGTATTCGCCGTAGGTCTCCAACTGATAGCTTAATGATTTAGGCATGTTCAACATATCAAT
>CAMBGA010000106.1 GCA_945866095.1 Spirosoma fluviale | reverse complement strand
CATAGCAGTATCAACTGCAACTGAATCAGCAGAAGCTTCTGCTTTTTTCTCACCACAAGATGCTAAAGTTACCATACCAGCAACGAAAGCTAAAGCGAATAATTTTTTCATTTTTGTAATATTTAAAGGTTTGAGTTACAAAACTAGTGTAATAAATAGTAACAACAAATTTTTTCGCAAAAATTTTAAGGTTTTTTTAAGGTTTGAATTAAAAACACTTTTAAATAGCTTAAAATAAGATTGAGACTTGTTTTTTTTAAGTAATTCCTAAGAAGTACATAATATTTCAGCTATTTCTAGCTTAACTTACTTAAGTAAATCCTTAAATCTGTCGTAAAATCCACTACTTTTAAAGGTAAAAGTTTTGTGCAAAACATAGTTTGAGATAAAACTAAATCCCATGCCTGTGGTGGTGGTTAAGATTTGAGTCACATTGATTTTTTTATAGGAAAAGGGAATTTGCAAATAAAAATCACTCATTAATGTTTGAAGAAATGTATAAGGCATTACACTGAAAAACCACGTTACAAATCCAGAAAATGTGGCTACCATTAAAAACTTAACCATTTCGCGATTCGTCTGCTGTGTTTCTCTAGCGTCAAATGCAAACAGTTTGGTCAAGGTAAAACCCACAATAACCGAGATGAAATATGCGGGGAGTATGGTTGCCTCATAGTTTAATTTGAACCAATCTTTTAATAATCCTCCACACACGAGTTGAACAATAGCACCGGCTCCTGCGATTAAAAAATACGCAATCAAATCTTTTTTATTGAAAAGGGATGTTTTTTTTCTCAAATCCTTCGCTAAAATAAACTCTTAACAAGATTGGGATAAACTCCTAAAGCAAGTGTGCCAATCGTACAAAACCACAATGCTATTTTAAATAATGCAGGAATTTCTATTTTTTCTATACCCCCATCTTTAAAATACATGACAATAATTCCTTTGAAGTAATAATAAATACCTACTGCCGACATTAATATCGCTAAGATAACTGGGTAAATAATATTGCGGTTAAAGCTGTCTGAAAAAATGAAGAATTTACCCCAAAAACCAGCTGTCAGTGGTATACCAGCTAAGGATAATAAAGAAATAGTGAAGCAAAATGCTAATCCAGGATTATTTTTTGCTAATCCCTCAAAGGATGAATAATCTTCTGGTTTTTCCTTCCGACCTGTTTGATATTCTGAAACGATGATTAAGACCGCAAATGCGGCAACGGTTGCCAGCGTATAAGAAAGCGAGTAATATAATATCGTAGAGGTGGATGAAATTTGCTTGGCGCTCACAGTTATCAACATGTACCCCGCGTGAGAAATACTTGAATAGGCAAGCATTCGTTTAACACTTACTTGGTACGCCGCAGTCACATTTCCAATAATCAAAGTGAGCATACTGATGAAATAAATCGTTAAAACCCATGTGGAATAAATACCTCCAAATACCCCAGATAAAATATGGTATAGTGCCGCAAACCCAGCTGTTTTTACTACGGTTGACATAAACATAGTAAAAATAGTAGGTGCCCCTTCGTACACATCTGGCGTCCAAAAATGAAAGGGTGCGGCTGAGACTTTAAAGAGTAGGCCAACAACCATTAGCAGGACTCCTATGTACAAGAAACTAGGCATCGACTCTGGCGCTGTGGTGGCTATAATATTAGCTAAGTTAGAAACATAAAATGATCTTGTTGCCCCATAAACTAAGGTGATACCAAACAGCAAAATACCCGTGGCAAATGCACCCATTAAAAAGTATTTTAAAGCGGCTTCATTTGATTTAAGGTTTCTTTTGTCTGAACCCGTTAGTACATACATGGCTACGGATAAAATTTCTAAGCCAACAAACAGCATAATCATATGATCGAATGAAACCATTAAAATGGCTCCAACCACTGAAAAAAGTAAAATTGCATAATATTCAGCAGGATGTGTATGTTCATCGTCTGCTCCAAATCCTCGTGATAGTGCGACAACCAAAAATGCAGCCAATTGAATAATTAAACTAAAATTAATGGACGTATTGGTTGTCCTAAACATATTGCCAAACCACAATAACTCATGATTCCAATCCATGGCCGTTAAGCCTATGCCAACAGCTAAAAATAGTAAGGTAAGAATTTGTAATACTTTTCTTGGGAACCAAAATCCCAAAAACAAATTACCAATTCCAAAAAGTGATAACGCTATAATCGCCGTCATAAAAATAAGATGCTTTTAAATTTAATTATTTCAATAGTTGGGTTATTTGCGAAACACTTTCCTCACTAAAATGTAAGATAGCATTTGGGAAAATACCCCCTAATAAAACGAATATACTTAATGGAATAAGGACCATTTTTTCTTCTAATGTCAATTTTGAAAATTCAGTGGTGATCCTCGATACATTTCCAAACATCGTTTTTTGAATTAAACGTAATGTATAAACCGCCCCTAATATAATAGTGATACCAGCAACAACTCCAAATATCATGGAGTAATCAAATATACTTTTCAGTAATATAAATTCCCCGATAAAGCCATTGGTTAACGGAAGCGCAACGGAACCTAAACTAAGGATGATAAAACAAACCGTAAGGACATAGGATGATTGAGTTATACCACCCAATTGTGCTAATTCCCTAGATTTAGTTCTTCTTTCAATGATCTCAATCACAAAAAAGAGCCCAATAACATTGATTCCATGTGAAAGCATTTGATATAATGCACCTTGAATTCCTTCAAAACTTTGTGTCAACATACCTGCCGAAATTAGGCCTACGTGCGCAAAAGAGGAATAGGCCAATAACCTTTTAGCATCTTTTTGCTGGATAGCAATAATGGAACCGTAAATAACACCAATGATCGAAAGAACGATAGCCGTATTTCCCCAAATTCCAATTCCCAAAGGAAACATGGGAATAATTAATCTGATAACCCCATACGTTCCCATTTTTAACATGATGCCTGAAAGCAACATGGTACCTTGACTTGGGGACGTAGTGTAGGCGTCGGGTTGCCAAGTATGAAATGGGAAAATGGGCATTTTGATTGCAAACGCAATAAAAAAGGCCATAAACAAAAAACCCTGAGACTCAGCACTCAAGTTCCTAGCGGTTAAATATAGGGTTTCGATATCAGCAGAATGTGTCGCTCCGGGAGTTCTTAGGTATACAAAAATGAGTCCAATGAATAAAAATAATGACCCAAAAATGGTATAGATTAAGAATTTAAACGTGATGGCTGATTTATTTTCTCCCCCAAATTTCGAGGCTAAAAAGTAAATTGGCAACAAGGAAGCTTCAAAAAAGAAATAAAATAAGAAAGCGTCTTTGGCTAAAAAAGCCCCCATCATAGCAGATTGCATCATTAACATCAAACCTTGATATTGAGCATGATTGGCCTTTTCGGTCTTGGCCGTCGACCCTATGATAAATGGCAACAACAAGGCACAAAGTCCTATTAAGATTCCACTGATGCCATCGGCCTTTAATGAAAATTGAATGCCAACTTCAGGGATCCAATCTTGAGTGAAGGTGATGGGCAACAAAGATTCGTTTAATTTATAAAGGACAAAACCTGTGGCAACGGCTTCTATAATGGTTGCTGATAATGAAATAATAAATGCTTGCTTGGGCTTGGCAATTAACAAGTATGCGCCAATCAGCAATGGAAAAAATAGGATAAAAACTAAATTCATGCCTTTTCTGTCAAATTTTAAATTACAATATCCAGGATTTTAATCCCATAAATAAAATGATCGCAATTGAAATCACCATCATAAATACGTAATAGCCAACATTTCCTGTTTGAATTCTTCTGAATTCAGTAGAAGTATATTGCACGATTTTCCCAATCCCCTCAACAAATAAATCAATGACTAAAAAATCAATGACTTGTCCAAAAAAGACGGATAGGAAATTCACCGGTTTTACGATGATTAAATCATATAATTCATCTATGTAGAACTTCTGATAAATCAATTTTTGTATGCCTTGAATTTGGCTGTCTTCCGATGGAATTAGTTTTTTACTATTAAAAATATAGATAGCTAACAAGGGAGGAACAAAAGCGGCGATTAATGGAGCTCCCATTTCTAAACTAAAAAACGATACTTCTCCTAAAGCTTCAGTCGATGGCAATAGCGGAGCTAACCAATGGGCTAGAAATTCATTTCCACCCGCAAAATGAGGTAAATTTATGAGACCACCTGCCACTGAAAAAATGGCTAAAATGATTAGCGGGATCGTCATCGACCATGGAGACTCATGTAAATGACTCGCTTGCTTCTCTGTCCCCCTAAAATCACCCCAAAAAGTTAAAATGAAGACTCGGAACATATAGAATGAAGTACAAGCGGAACCTAAAATGGCCAAGCTCCACATGAGCAAATCATGATGATACAGATGCGCTAGGATTTCATCTTTTGAGAAAAATCCTGAAAAAGGAGGTATCCCTGAAATAGCTAAGGTCCCTAACAAAAAGGTAAAATAGGTAATGGGCATTTTTGATTTTAATCCACCCATTTTTCTAACATCTTGCTCATCTGACATAGCATGAATCACGGAACCAGCTCCTAAAAACAATAAAGCCTTAAAAAATGCATGCGTCATGACATGGAAAAGCGAGGCTGAATAAGCCGAAGCACCCAATCCCATAAACATATAGCCTAGTTGGGATACCGTTGAATAAGCCAACACTTTTTTAATGTCGTTTTGGAATAAACCTATTATAGCTCCTAAAAGAGCTGTAGATAATCCAATCCAGCCAACAAATTGTAAAACATCAGGACTTAATTCAAAAATAACGTTTGCTCTAATGACCATGTAAATACCCGCTGTCACCATGGTGGCCGCATGAATTAATGCAGAAACTGGAGTCGGACCCGCCATCGCATCTGGAAGCCAAGTAAATAAGGGTATTTGTGCTGATTTACCCATAGCTCCTACAAATAAACAAAAGGCTATAAGCCCTAAATTTTCCGGAACGTCGCCTTGTTGGATCGATGAAAATATCGTTGCATAATCGGTGCTACCAAAGTCCTGAATCAGCAAAAATATACCAATCAAAAACCCGAGATCTCCAATTCTGTTCATGATAAATGCCTTTCTGGCGGCATTTCCATAACTATTTTTTTGATTCCAAAACCCAATGAGGAGATATGAACATAAGCCTACCCCTTCCCAACCAATAAATAAAACGGTGAAATTTGCCCCCAGTACAAGGATTAACATGAAGAAAATGAACAAGTTTAAAAAGGCAAAAAACTTGCCAAAACCCTGGTCATGAGACATGTAGCCAATCGAATAAATATGAATCAATGTCCCTACCCCCGTAATGACAAGCAACATCATAATAGATAATGCGTCGATTTGGAAATCAAGAGGAATTTGTAAATCTCCCAATTTAATCCACTCAGCTACATGTAAAATTTGAGTGGTTCCATCAAAATTAACAAACAGTTGGGTGGACAATATAAACGCTACCAAAGGTGGGATTGTGCCAATAATGGCGGCCAGTTGTTTTGGTGTGCGGGGAAATGAAAGACCATTCAAAACAAAACCAATGAAGGGTAAAAGCGGTATTAAATAAATTAATGACATAAATGAATGTTCTGTAAAATTAATTTTTCAACTTATTGAGTATTCCTATGTCAATACTCTGAATATTTCGATATATCATGACAATGATGGCTAAACCCACGGCCACCTCAGCCGCTGCGACTGCCATAATAAAAAAGACAAAAATTTGTCCCGAAGGATCTGAATAATAGGAGGAAAATACAGCTAAAAGTAAATTGACAGCATTTAACATGAGTTCAATGGCCATAAATACGATGATGGCATTTCTCCTGGTTAATACACCCAAAATTCCTATGCAAAATAAAGCTGAGCTTAATAAAATATAATGTGCTAAGGGGATGGTGCGAATTATGTCTGGTATGGATTGCATTGTTTTATCATTAGGCCAATATCATGGCAAAAATACGAATTAAACTTAAATATTCGACATCTTAATTTTGCTTTACCGCTGAAATCCTTGCAATTTAATTTCAGTTAATTTTTTCTTCGTATCGATTGCAAAGTCACCCTTTAAAATCCAATCATAATAGGAAGGATCACTTTTTAATACTTCTGTGACAGATCTCCCGGAATACTTCCCAAAATTAAAAACAGGAATTTTCTCCTTATTGTAAACCATGCGATTGGCGAAATCAATTGAATTTGACATCGTTAATTCATGCAATTTTGACATATCATTTTGGATAGGGAAGTACTCCTTCCCATTTTCATCTTTTAACGATACCTCTTCGTATCTTTTTACTTGGGCATTTAAAACTTCCAACGTAGCTAAAACATCCGCCTCAGCCCCATGCGCACCAATTAAATCCTTGCCGCAATAAAACTTGAAAGCCGCTGTTAAATTTCTTGGCTCCATTAGGTGAAAAATTCTTTGGGCGTCGATCAACTTTCGATTTTTCATGTCAAAGTCAATTTCGTTTCTATAAAATTCTTCTACCAACATGGGTACATCGAAGCGATTAGAATTAAATCCTGCTAAGTCACAACCTTCCAAAAATCCAGACAAAGATTTGGCCACTTGCTTAAATTGTGGTTCATCTTTTACATCCTCATCATAAATACCATGAACTAAGGAAGCTTCAATCGGAATCGGAATACCCGGATTTACCCTTCTCGTTTTTACTTCGATGGTGCCGTCGACATTTGCTTTTGCGATAGCGATCTCAACGATCCGGTCTTTGTTGACCATTACCCCAGTCGTTTCTAAATCGAAAAATGCGAGTGGTTTATTTAATTTTAATTGATGTTCCATGTACTGTCCAATTTTATGGGAACAAAGGTAGCTTATTTATTACCTTTGCCATATGAAATTTAATCCAAAGGCAATATTTTTTGATTGGGACCACACGCTCTGGGACCACGATCGAAACGCTCGAGAAGTTTTATTGGATTTGGTTGACGAGTTTAAATTGACAAGCAACCTTGAAACCGATCAAAACAACATTTGGAATAGTTTCAATGTATTAAATAACCAGTTGTGGGATGATTATCAATCAAAAAAAATCACACAATTGGAGTTAAGAGAAACAAGATTTAAACTTTTTTTTTCACAGTTGGGCTACGAGGGTGACCCTCAGAAATTTTCAAATGAATTTCTATACCGGACCCCTAGAAAAAAACATTTAATAGGCGGTGCTTTTGAAATAATTGAAGAATTAGCGCAAAAATATCCGCTTTTTATATTGACCAATGGCTTTGATGATATTCAATTTGTCAAAGTGGAAGCCTGTGGCTTGCAACATTGCTTTCAAGAAATCATCACCTCTCAGCAGGTTGGCACGCAAAAGCCCGACATAAAATTCTTTGAATACGCTCTGAAAAGAGCTGATTGCTTTGCACACGAAGCCGTTATGGTGGGGGATCACCCAATTGCCGATATCCAAGGCGCTGAAAATGCAGGAATTAAAAGCATTCACTTGAACCTAAATAGGTTAGATTCTATGGCGCAAATCCAAATTAAACATTTGACAGAATTGCGAAGTCACTTGGCGTAATTATTCGAAAAGGGACATTTGATTATCGTTCGTTTTCCGATCAAAGATCTTTTTGTCCCGAATGAATTTTTTGTTGTCCTCTAGAAATAAAATGAATTTCTCAATTTGATTGTAAAGTGGGTTGAAATCGTAGGTTTTTAAATCGTAGGTTTCTACATAAACAGCGTTGAAGTCTGTAATGATGTAGTCTAAGCGTTCAATCCCATATTTTTGGAGGCCCAATAAGTATAAATTTTGATGGTTATTTTGAAATCGGCCGGACTCGTAAAAAGAGGTACTTTTTAAGTCGAAGGCGATGTTATCACCTATCCCATCTACATAGCCATAAATTTGAGCATTTTTGTACCTTGATTCAAGGTAAAATTGAGTTCTATATTTACCAGGAATCAAATTTCTTGCTTGGTCAATGATTCCTTCATTAAAAAGGTCCTCATTTTCCCCTAATGTGACAGCTCTTTCGAAATCTACGCCTTTTTGTTGGGCCTTAGTCGTCGGTTTTCTAGTTCGATTAATTCGCTCAATCAGCTCAATTTCATCCACGATAATCTTGCCTGAAGAATCTCTGGATTGACTTAGATAGAGTGAAAATGAATTTAAAAGCGTTGGATAGAGGCGATATAACATGTTTGCAATTTATCCAATTTGCAGTCGGGATACAATCTGATCGCCAATTAAATGTTGCTCCGTTATTTCTGACACATCTTCCAATTGGACATTTCCGTAAAAAACACCTTCGGGATAAACGACCATCGTAGGACCTTTGCCACAAAAATCTAA
>CAMBGA010000105.1 GCA_945866095.1 Spirosoma fluviale | reverse complement strand
GGATATTTGCAATCCCATTCAGCGGAATGGTCCTATAGCTCAGCTGGTTCAGAGCACCTGCCTTACAAGCAGGGGGTCCTAGGTTCGAATCCTAGTGGGACCACCAGAATCCACCTCAAAAGGGTGGATTCTTTTATTTTACGGGAGTGAAAGCAAAACAGGTAGCACGAGAGGGGTTTTCAGGTGAAATAAAACTTTGTTTAAATTTAAACGAAGTTGGAAATATCAAAACACTACCTCCCCTGTTTACTGATCTTCACCACACTTACCTGGCCATCGGTTTGTGAGGTCAAGGTTAACACATAATTTCCATAAGGTAAATCAGCTAATTCAATTGCCATGCTTTCAGAAGAAATTTTCCCATTTAAAACAGTTTTACCACTATAGTCATAAATCACATACATGGAACCCAAATTTTTTGAATCAACTCTTACATGAATTAAATCTTGCGTAGGATTGGGAAAAATTTGAATTGGCTTCAATTCAGAAGCGATTTCTAAAATATTTGAAGGATAAGGCTGCCCTACGTAAACCATTAAATAGCTATTATTTTTAATTTTTAAAACACTAGGATCTCCACCTTGAATATTTGTAGAAACATAACCTGACCAATTATTTCCATTGGTAGAGTAATTGTACCATATAGTGGCACCACTTCCATAAAAGCGTAATTCATTTATATTTTCAATCATAAAATTTCCTGTCCAATTATGGAAATTATCTGATGGAATGTTAGAAGTAGGTGTGAAATTAAGTCCATCCAGTGATAAATAGTGATAGGCACCTTGTTGAGGTGAGCCTATGGGTGACAAAAAGTGCCAACTTTTATTAAAAAAAATAATTGCTGGGTCAATAACTTGTTTAGTAAGTTCATCTACTCGCGAGCCTGATTCAAAGTTAAAATTAATCCCGTCTGAACTTTTGGCAGAATATGTATTAACGGTGGCATCTAAACCATTTTTAGGAATTCCATTGCTGGAGGAAAAATATATTCTGATACTATCATTACCAAATACAGTTAGTGTTGGATCAAAGGGCCTTTGATAATTTGAAGGTAAACCATTAACGACAATAGGTTTTGGTTGAGACCAATTACGACCATTGTCATATGAAAATTTTACTGCAACCCTATCCCATGTTGGAGATAGTTTAGGTTGCCTAAACCATTGAAATGTAGCAATTAAAGTATCCCCTTTCCATTTTATGACAGATGGGACACCTGAAGAATCTTGAAATACAACGGGAGCATTAAATGTAATTCCATCGGAAGACCAAGCTATTTTCAAAGGATTGTTCCAAGGAGGATTTGCCTGACAAAAGCAACTTAATGCTAAAAGTTGTAATCCTAACGTAACTATTAAATGACAAATTTTCATTCTAAATTTAACCTTTTAGTATTAGACAGTCTTATTTTAAGCCAAAACAAGATTTACGTTAAACTAAAATAATCTTTTAATGATATCCCAATTTGTCAAACTAAATAGACTTTTCATTAATAAGTGATTATTGTTAAGCCGAATTTAGTACTAATTCATTTAAAATAAAACAAATCCAATTTTAATCTAAGCAGCAAACAAACGAGCACAATAAACTGATTTTAACCCACTTGAAACGAATTGAATAAGTCAATTACATTGAGATTGAATAACCTTGATAAGGTGTTGATCCGATTAAAATTTGATTGTAGCCGTATCGACTCGGCTAGTGGGACCACCAGAATCCACCTCAAAAGGGTGGATTCTTTTATTTTACAGGGTTGGTAGCAAAACAGGTAGCACGAGAGGGGTTTTCAGGTGAAATTTAAATTGTTTAATTTTAAACAATACTAGAAATAAACTTTACCGGTCCAATTTTACTGACGATTTACAAGCTTTAAACCTTCAAATCCCTATTCATCATATTTTATGGGGTTTATCTTTACCCAATTTCTAATGGAGCACGATGTGAACCTTTAAGCTTATCTACAGAAATTAATTTTGGCACTTTGATTAGATGCGATTCGATAAATCATACGGAAAATTAAGACAAATTCTATAAATTGCCTTCAAAACTAACGTTTCATTGTTATGCGATTTTTAAAAATTTTTATCCTTTTTTTTCTTGTACTAATAGCTTGTAAATCCGAAGAGCCAAATAGTGTAATGACTAACCCAACAAAAAATTTGGCTCAAAATTCATTAAAAGATAATATCACTAAAGTAGTGGAGGTTAAATCGAAAACAGGAAGGATTTGGATGGATCGAAACCTTGGCGCAACAAGGGCCGCAACTATGAGTACTGATACAAGCGCCTACGGGGATTTATACCAATGGGGAAGAGGAGCGGATCAACACCAATTAAGAAAATCGCTAAACACCACAACACAGACTACTACGGATATTCCAGATAACGCAAACTTTATTTTACCTTCGAGTCCACTAACTGATTGGAGGAATCCTCAAAATATAAATTTATGGCAGGGCGTTAATGGGATAAATAATCCATGTCCTACCGGCTATCGTTTACCCACAGAAACAGAGTGGAATATTGAGGTATCGAGTTGGCCTTCAGTAAATGCTGATGGGGCATTTGCATCCCCTCTTAAATTTACAGTAGCCGGAAGTCGTGAAATACTGATCAATAATGTAGGTATAAGTGGAAGTTATTGGAGCAGTACGGTAAGTGGAGAAGGATCCCGGTATCTCAACTTTAGTAAAGCGGGTTCATTCACATTAACGCATAATAGAGTTTACGGAGGTAGTATTAGGTGCATTAAAGATTAAGTCAAACCAACTGAATTAATCTGATTAATACATAGTGCCAATCAGGATCAAACACTTCTCCATTAAATTCCCATTTATTATCGACGTATAGTTTGACAGCGTAAAACCTAACTCTATTTAGGTGTGAATAAATAAATTCATTCACTATATTTGACTTTAAAATATCTAATTTGATGCCTTAAAAGGTAAATTAAAGATTAACAAAGAAAAGCATAAAACAGAGTAAAATTTTTGATAAACAATTTATTGCATCCCCATCATGAAAACTCATCTTGTTTCAACCATTAAGCCACGTCTAAAGGCTTAAAAGATAAAAAATGGATTTATTAAACCCCAAAATTTGTTGAAAAGAAATAAATTGGGTCTTTATGGGTCAAAATTTGAAAAAATTAAGACCACATAAATATGATTCAAATACCTATAAACAAAAACACCTTTCGATCGAAAGGTGTTTTTGTTAGATAGTGAAAAGGTTTTTTTAAACGTTAGCTTGTTTAAAAATTTGACTTAACACCTGTGTCAAAATACAAGCGAGTCGCAATATCATCTTTAGCACCCGCTCCCATTTTAGAAACTGCGTCAGCAACACCAGCCGCGTTACCTGTTCTTTCAGCATTGGTGAAAGGCATTCTCTTAATGAACTCACCTACAGGAATAATCCCCCAATCTGGGCTAGAATCATTTTTAGCTACAGGAGGAATCTTTGGATAGCCCGTTCTTCTAAAATCGACCCAAGCCTCTAAGGTATTGGTAAATGTATTAAGGTACTTTTGAGTAATGATTTTTTCTAACTTCAATTCAAGATTGTCTGTTTCGTTCCATGCAACTGTAATAGTCGAGGCAGCTTTATTGCTGTTGCGAGCGTCCTTAGGATCCACATAATCAATCGGCTTACTCGTTGCATCCGCTAAATAGGCATCTACGCCTCCTGCACCCCAATCTTCAAATGATAATTTAACCCCATTTCTGTAGTTTGTTTCAGCAGAACCTGCACCGGCCCAACCTCTTAAAGCAGCCTCAGCTTTTAAGAATGCAACTTCAGACGCCGTAAATCCACGTCTTGTTTGTGCACTATTAAAATCATTTGATACTTTAGAATAAGGTACCTTATCCGCTTTTGCCACATTGTATGCACCGTTACGAATTCCTTTATAAGGATAGGCAGGATGATCAGCAGCTAATGAAACATCAGACACTGGAGTGAAATATTTTGAAATACGATTATCTTTCAAGCCAACTAAAAAAGATTCAATTGGACCACCCATACGCGTATCATCCCATTGCCAGCAAATTTGTGCCACTGGCATGATGGTTCCATTCAAAGAAACTAAAAAGTTTTCTGAATTCGTATTAATTAATCCAGCAGGATCTGCCATTGCTTTTTCACCTTGTATTTTAGCAAGGGCAGGATTTACTTTCGACAAACGCATGGCCAATCGTAAGCGCATCGAGTTGACTAGTTTCATCCAGGCGGGGATGCTTCCTTTATAGCTAGGATCAAATTTAGTGAAACCTGTATATGTTTTATTGGAAGCAAAATCTGTTTGGATTTCATCTAATTGTTTGAAAAATTGATCATACAAATCAGATTCTTTATCGTAATTGATTGTAGGCGTAGTCGCGCCATAATTTGAATAAATCACAGGGCCATGGTAAGCAGACAATTTAGAAATTGACATAATCCGAATTAATTTAGCCCAAGTAGCAAACAAGGGTAATTTATTTTCTTCTGCCAATCGAATGACCTGCTTGGAAGGGGACATCACATTATTATACGTACGACCCCAAAAAGAGTTCCAACGAATATAATAAGTGGTGTTATTTACATTACCTACGAAGTCAGTAGGTGTATTCATATAGCCCATCCAAGAATCGTGCAAAAGATCCTCCTCAACTTGACCACCAAAAAGGTTCAATAACATCCCTGAAAAAGGAGAACCTACCAGGTTAAAGTCTTGTTTTAATAACTGATCCGAAATTTGATTTGGATTCTGGTTTATTTTCTCAAATTCTTCAGTACAAGATACTAGCGCAATCAAAAATAGTGACGCAAATAATATTTTTTTCATAATAACGTGATTTTAATATTTTTTAAAAAGTTAGTTTGACATTAAAGCCAATTGATCTAGTAGAAGGCATGCTGAATACATCATTTGATTGCATTCCATTACCAGTACTCATGGATTGTTCAGGATCAAATGGTGCATCTTTATAGAAGAAAAATAGGTTTCTGGCTACTAAAGAGAAAGAAGCATCTTTGATTGGGAAAGAAGTCTTATTAATTTTTAAGTTATACCCAAAAGCTAATTGACCTAAACGAACATTGGTTCTAGAAAAAACATACGGTTCCATGATTTTGTTTCGATCACCGATCGCTGAGTAATACAGCACTGGATCGATGGAAGTAACCGCCGTTCCGGTGCTTGATACTGCGTTAATGGGAATCGTTGCGTTTAACCGTGCATCAGCAGACCTTTGGCTTGCACCATAAGAATCTAAGAACGCTTCTGTTTTAGAAAAAGCTACACCTCCAAATTTTGCATTAATAAGTGCACTAACAAAGAAATCTTTATACGTAAGGTTATGATTCCAACCTGCAATTAAATCAGGATTAACGTTACCTACTTTTACCTGGGTAGCCGCTTTTGTTGGAACACCCGCAGGACTTAAAATAATTTGACCTGCACTATTTCTGTTGAATTTAAATATGTACAAATCTTGAAATGATCCACCTGCTTTAATAATGGAAGCAAATCCCTCATCATCTCCACCTACTTGATAGTTTGGATTGGAAGCAATTAACTCAACAATTTCGTTTTGGTTTCTTGACAAGTTGATGTTCGTATTCCAAGCAAAATTATCAGTTCTAAAAAGCTGAGCGTCAATCGTTAATTCAAAACCCTTATTAACAATTTTTCCAGCGTTGACAAAATAGGAAGAATATCCTGACCCAGAAGGTGCTGCTAAAGAGAGAAATTGATTCGTACTAACAGAATTATAGTAAGTGAAATCAAAGCCTAATCGACCATTAAAGAATTTAATATCAGTACCTAATTCGTTACTTGTAATAATTTCAGGGTTCAAATTTGTAAATGGAACCTGACTATTTCGGTTTATACCCCCAATTCCACTTGGACCACCAGCGCCACCAATCGAGTTCCACGGATTAACCACATTAAATGGAACCTCATTGCCCGTCATGGAATTAGATGCTCGTACCTTTAGATATGATATAGCTTCTGGCAATTGAATCATTTGGCTGATAACCGCAGATAAACCAAAGGCCGGATATAAATACGATTGGTTTCCTGTTAATGCCAACGTAGAAGCCCAGTCATTACGCGCTGAAACATCTAAAAATAAAACTTCTTTATAACCAATGTTAGCGCTTGCAAATACACCTTGCTTGACCGTTTTATTGATGGTCGAGTTAAAAATGACATTATAAGGCATGTTTGAGAAAGAGAAGAAATTAGGGTATTGTAATGGAATTGTACCATTGGCCACATTCATCCCATCGTTGAACTTATTATTTTGATAACTAGCTCCTAATAAACCCGTTACACTTAGGTTACCAAAATTGTTGTTATAACTTAAAATACCATCCGCATAAACAGCTTGATCCTTGTATTTGGTGTATGACCAAGACCCATTAGGACTCACACTTACGGAGTTTCCACCGGCAGCATATCTATTATCATACAATACATCATTGTAATCAATATTGGCTCTTGTTTCAAACTTCACGTGATTCATGATATCATAAGACAATTTCAAATTCGCTATAACACGGTTATTCGTTGCCAATTTTGAGTTATTGTTTAATTCAAAATATGGATTATTTTGAAACTCATAAGTTGAATACCAAGATTGTTTGTAGAGATTTCTACCTTGATCGAAAACCTGGTAATTTTCTTTATAAGAAGCAAAATCCTTATCTCGGGCAAACGTATACAAACCAGTCAATGGGTTGTTGTAATAACCTGCACCTGGACGATTGTATGACTTTTCATTCGCAAAAATAACATTCGAACTTAATGTAATTTTATCATTAAATAATTTGGTAGATTGATTTAAAGTAATCGTGTTTTTATCGTAGGTATTCGTTGGCATTGCTCCTTTGGAAGTAATGTTAGAATATGAAAAATAAGCAGTTGTCTGATTATTTCCTCCACTCACATTGATTGAATTCGTTGCAATCGAACCTGTTTGAAAGAAATCCTTCACATAATCCTTTTTATAATTTCCTTTTACTTTTGACCAATTCAAATCTCCACCTACCGTACCGTAATCGAATTGAAGATCAGGAAGCCCAGTTACTTGTTCAAAAACCGTGCTAGAATTAAAATCTACGACTGTTTTACCTGCTTTACCCTTTTTTGTGGTAATCAAAATCACACCGTTCGCTCCTTGACTACCGTATAAGATGGATGCATTGGCACCTCTAAGTACGTTAACCGTTTCAATATCAGCTGGATTAATAGAGGAAAGACCATCCCCACGGTCATTGCCGCCATAAGAACCTGGTTGGCCGCCCTTGTTATTCACCATGGGCACACCGTCAATTACATAAAGTGCCTCACTCGTTCCAGAGAGTGATCTAGCACCTCTTAATACGGCCTTCGTAGAGCCTCCTACTCCTGAAGCACTTACTTTAATGTCTATTCCAGCAACTTTACCACTCAAGGCCTCCATGAAGTTTGGACCAGCCGCTCTTCTGATTTCCTCCCCTGCAAGTTGTTGAGATGCATAAGTCAATGACTTCTTTTCGCGCTTAATACCCAGCGCAGTCACAACGACTTCATTTAAGTCCGTGGACTGTTCCAACAAAGAAACATTAACAACAGTTTGTGATGCACTGACAGCTACTTCTTTGGATGCAAATCCAACCGAAGAAACTTGTAACACAAAGCCTCCATTGGGAGCTTTTAAACTAAATGTTCCATCAGCACCCGTGATTGTAGCAACATTACTCGCCTTAATCTTGATCGTTGCAGATACGACAACCTGATTGTCTGTACCAGTTACCTTTCCGGTAATCTGTCTTGTTTGCGCAAATGTGGCAGAGAAAATGCACATTGCACAAAAAAATAATAGCATTCTTTTCATAAAAGTGTTGTTTGTTTGTATTAATTGGTTAAACATTTTTGAAAAAATTAATCTTCAAAAAATGTATTTAAAAAATTAAAAAATGAAAAATTTGATTAAAATAAACTGGTTTTTAAAATGGTAATTTTGTATTTTTTATTAGGAACTAAAATTTAAATCAAACTGATTTTTATTAAATATCACCTGCATATTTAAAAAAAAAAAATAATTATCCCAAAAAAAATAAAATTTATTTAAACCTTTCCAGACTAAAAAATTTAATCTGCATGTAGTTTTGAGTCCATTAAAATTAGTTAATATTAAAAGTGAGTGGAATTTTATTTTACGGGAGTGGTAGCAAAACAAGTAGCACGAGAGGGGTTTTCAGATGAAATGTGACTTTGTTTAAAATTTAATAATTTCTAATTCTCTTATAAATTTCTTAAATTTCAAAATCTTTTATTACCATAAAAATCACACCATGGAAGTACATCACCACCCTCATGTTCCAACTCATTCCAAGCCATGGAAAGAATATCTATTAGAAGG
>CAMBGA010000104.1 GCA_945866095.1 Spirosoma fluviale | reverse complement strand
TTTAATTTATCGGAAGGAGCTGTAAAACCTTTGCCCAACACGTGGCGAGGAACAATGTAAAAACTTGCGGCGGCTACTGAAGCATTTTTGATAAAGTTTCGCCTTGAATCATTACTCATAATAATCGTTATTTAGGTTAGTTAAATCGGATAAGATGATTTTATTGATCCGAATACTCCAGATAATTAAAACCACATGATTTAGTAAAATTGAAAAAAAATTGGCAAAAAGCAAACCGAATTAGATATATTTTATTTATCGAGAAATACAATAAACGAAAAAGGGGAAGCTTTCGCCTCCCCTTTTTTCTAATACTTATTTCAAAAGATTACTCAGCTTTCTTAGATTTTTTCTCTAATTTTTTAATCGCTTGAGCTCTTTCAGCGCCTTCCATTTGCTCTTTTAAAGCAGATAATGCACCGATATCACCCATAGTCGATTTCTCGGCTGTAGACGCTGCAGGCTTTTCAGCTGCTGCCTTAGTTGTTTTCTTTTTCTCTGGCTTAGCCGTAGCTGCTGCTACTTCTTCAGCCTTAGCCTCCGTAAACGTTCTTGTGTGAGAAAGAATAATCTTACGATCTTCTTTTTGGAATTCAATCACAGCGAAATCCAAAGCCTCTCCTACTTCAGCCACAGACTCATCAGCCTTAACTAATTGCTTCAAAGGAGCTAAACCTTCAATTCCGTATGGCAATTCTAACACAGCCATTTTATCTGTCTTAGAAATGATCGTTGCTTTTTGAATGGATCCTAAGGTAAACACACTTTCAAAAGTATCCCAAGGATTTTCTTCTAATTGCTTGTGCCCTAAAGCCAAGCGACGATTTTCAGCGTCTAATTCAATAACAACGACATCCAAAGAATCTCCTACTTTGACAAACTCCGATGGATGCTTGATTTTTTTCGTCCAAGATAAATCAGACACGTGAACTAATCCGTCGATACCTTCTTCTAACTCAAGGAATAAACCAAAATTAGTTAAGTTACGAACTGTTCCTTTGTGCTTGGTACCTATTGCATATTTAGCTAATAAGTCTGTCTTGTTCCAAGGATCTTCTGTCAATTGCTTAACGCCTAATGACATTTTGCGCTCAGTACGATCTAAAGTCAACACAACAGCTTCCATTTCATCGCCTACTTTCAAGAAATCTTGTGGATTACGTAAATGTTGAGACCATGACATTTCAGACACGTGAATTAAACCTTCAACGCCTGGAAGAACTTCTAAGAATGCACCGTAATCGGCCACATTAACAATCTTACCTTTTACTTTCGAACCTACTTCAGTTTCCGCAACTAAAGCCTCCCAAGGGTGCGCCTGTAATTGCTTCATACCTAAAGAGATACGTTTTTTGTTTTCATCGAAATCCAACACAACCACTTGGATTTTTTGATCCAATTTCAATACTTCTTGTGGATGGTTTATGCGGCCCCATGAAATATCAGTAATGTGAAGTAAGCCATCAACACCCCCTAAATCGATGAATACACCGAAATTAGTCATGTTTTTAATAACCCCTTCTAATACTTGACCCTTATCTAAATTCGTCAAAATAGTCTGACGTTGGGCTTCAAGATCTTTTTCAATTAATACTTTATGAGAAACAACTACGTTGTCATTTGTATGATTGATCTTAACTACCTTAACCTCCATATTTTTACCTACAAAAATATCGAAATCACGGATAGGCTTCACATCAATTTGAGAACCTGGCAAGAATGCCTCAATTCCAAAAATATCGACAATTAAACCACCTTTTGTACGGCGCTTAACAAATCCATTGATGATAATATCTTCTTCCAAAGCCTTCTCAATGTTCGTCCAAGCACTCATTACTTTCGCCAATTTGCGAGACAATGTTAATTGGCCATTCGCATCTTCTTGGTTTTCAATGTATACTTCCACTTCATCTCCTGGCTTCAAATCCGGCATATCGCGGAATTCAGAAGCAGATACTAAACCATCAGATTTAAATCCAATGTTGATAATTACTTCACGGTCTGTTTTGCTCACTACTATCCCCTTCACTACCTCTTTTTCAGTCACCGAATTTAAAGTTGCCTCAATAGCAGCCTCCATTTTTTCTTTAACATCAGCCGCATAACTGCCACCGAATCCTTTACCTTCAACTAAATCCCAGTCGAAATCTTTTGGTTGTTTTGACATAAATTTTTTGCCCTGGTTACATCAACACGTCGGGCTAACATGCTGAACTTAAGTGTGTAATTAAATTTTAAATCGGGGTGCAAAGATAAATAAAAATATTTCATATTCAATGAATTTCTTTAAATTCGAATTCTCAAGACCTATCAAACATGAAAAAAATCAATCTTTTGGGCTTACTAATGGCCTTCAATCTTTTTTCTTTCCTTAGTTTTTCACAAAATTCAAATAAACCCATGGCACCCATTTCGTCCAAATCCTTTGGCAAAACCCCTTCAGGAGAATCTGTTACCCTATTTACCATGAAAAATGCTTCAGGAATGGAAGTTCAAATCATGAATTATGGAGGTATCATCACTAAAATTTTAACTCCCGATAAAAATGGTATCGTCGAAGATGTGGTGTTAGGTTTTGAAACGTTGGATGAATACATCAAAGAAAACCCGTTTTTTGGCGCTTCCGTTGGGCGTTATGGCAATAGAATTGCCAAAGGAAAATTTACACTAGATGGTGTTGGGTACCAATTACCTCTTAACAATAATGGAAATTCCCTACATGGAGGTTTAAAAGGATTTGACAAAAAGGTCTGGCAAGTAATTTCATCAGGCGAAACGGCAGAAGGCCCTAAACTTGTTTTAAAATATATATCAACCGATATGGAAGAAGGATTTCCTGGAAATCTAACGGTTCATTTATCGTATATCCTTACAGCTAAAAATGAATTGTCGATTGAATTTTCTGCGACGACTGATAAAGCAACGGTCATCAACCTGTGTAATCACAGTTATTTCAACTTAAGTGGAAATGGAAAGCAAAATGTGTTGGCTCACACCTTGCAATTAAATGCGCCGAAACTTGTGGCTGTGGATAATCAATTAATCCCGACCGGTGATTTAATTCCCGTAGCAGGAACGCCATTCGATTTTTTAACGCCTCAAGTGATTGGCAGCAGAATTGATCAAACAGAAAATGAGCAAATTAAGCGTGGGGGTGGATACGATCATTGTTTTGCTTTTGACAAACCGGTAGGCCAATTTGCCGTGGTGGCCATCGCACATGATCCTATTTCCGGCCGTACGCTAGAGGCGTCGACCACCGAACCTGGAGTACAGTTGTACACGGGCAACTTTCTGGACGGACACCTAAAAGGAAAGAATGGAGCTGTTTATGGCAAAAGATCAGGTTTTTGTCTTGAGACCCAGCACTATCCAGATTCTCCTAACCGACCAAATTTCCCAAGCACGGTATTGAGACCTGGAAATCGCTATACGACTAAAACTAATTATAAGTTTTTCGTTCAGTAATCAATAATGGGTTTAAGGGAAATCAAATTCCCTTAAACCCCTTTTATAATTTTTTTGCCTCCTCCCAATACACATCCATCTCGGCTAAGGTCATTTCCGACAAAGCTTTTCCCATTTCGGCGGCTCTTTTTTCAAGGTGTTGAAATCGTTTAATAAATTTTCTGTTCGTTCGTTCCACCGCAGTTTCGGGATTTAGGTCGATAAACCTTGCAAAATTGACCAGACTAAAAATAAGATCGCCCAATTCACCTTCCGCTTCATTGCGATCCGCTTCGGATAAATCTTTGCCCACAAACGTTTCCTTGAATTCCCCTAATTCCTCCTCCACTTTTTCCCAGACCTGCTCCTTTTCCTCCCAATCAAATCCCGCTCCCCGAGCTTTTTCCTGAATGCGCATCGCCTTAACTAAGGCCGGCAGAGAATTTGGCACGCCGCCTAAAACGGATTTGTTCCCCTCCTTTAATTTTAATGTTTCCCAATTGGCCTTCACCTGTTCCTCCGTCTCAGCCACCACATCTCCATAAATGTGAGGATGGCGCGAAATTAACTTTTCACATAAGAAATTTAATGAATCGGTCACGTCAAACGCACCCGTCTCAGAACCGATTTTCGCATAAAAAACCAGATGCAAAAACAAATCGCCTACCTCTTTCTTAACTTCATTTAAATCGCCCTGAAGGACCGCCTCAGATAATTCGTAGGTTTCCTCTATCGTCAAATGACGCAAAGAATCCATCGTTTGTTTTTTATCCCAAGGGCATTTTTCCCTCAAGTCATCCATCATACAAAGTAATCGATCAAAGGCCTCCGCCGCTTCTGGATATCGCATCATTTATGGGTTTAAGCCGTAAACACGGACATAGTCAATATAAAATTTATTAGGGAATATCGAATCGTCAACCCCCTTTTGGCCACCCCAATTTCCTCCTATCGCTAAGTTTAATAAGATATGTTGCTTTTTGTCAAATGGCCACTCTTCCCAACCTTTGCCCGAATTCTCAAAATAAAAATATTGTTTTCCATCGATGTAGGCTTGGATCGTTTTGGGAGTCCACTCTATGGAATACACATGAAAAGCCGTATCAAAATCATCCACTTTGGTGGTTGACGTTTTCTGCGTTCCGATCACATGATTAAACGCTTTTGTGTGAACCGAAAAATGCATCACGGTCGGGTCAAAACCCACATGCTCCAAAATATCAATCTCTCCATTATCAGGCCAATACTGTCCACCATAATCCGACTGACTTGCTAGGGTCCAAATCGCTGGCCAATTGCCTCTACCTACAGGAACTTTAGCGCGAACTTCCACTTTGCCATATAAAAAATCTTTCTTGCCTTTAGAAACGATGCGCGCAGAGGTATAATTCTTCCCTCCAAAATTTTCTTTTTTGGCTTCAATCGTCAGCAATCCATTTTCGATATGTACATTATCTTTGTCGGCCTCCGTATAATATTGCAATTCATTGTTACCCCAACCAGATCCCCCGACATCATAAGACCAAATTTTTGAATCCGGTAATCCCGGTGTGTCAAATTCATCTGCCCAAATAGGCGTTGCCGTAAATGTATACACCTTAGGCACCGAAACGATGGGAGTCTGTATGGCTTGTTGGGCCAATGGAAGCTTCTCCTCAGCAGAGCTGCAAGCCAAAGACATAGAGATAAAAATCACTGCGGTTAGTAAAAATCTTTTTTGCATGATGAATTATTTTGCATCAAAAATAGATAGAATCAAAGTTATTCCCTATCCCAACAAATTTTAATTCCGTAATTTTACGTCAAATATTTTTCCATGGATTTTAAACTTACTTCTGCTTATAGCCCTACCGGTGATCAACCCACCGCCATACGCCAATTAGTAGAAGGGATTGCCAAAGAAGAGCAGGCGCAAACGTTGTTAGGTGTCACGGGATCCGGAAAAACATTTACGATTGCGAATGTTATTCAGCAAATCAATAGACCTACATTAATTTTAAGTCATAATAAAACCTTGGCGGCCCAATTATATGGAGAATTCAAGTCCTTTTTTCCTGAAAATGCAGTCGAATATTTTATCTCCTATTACGACTATTACCAACCCGAAGCGTTTATTGCCTCCACCGGGACTTACATAGAAAAAGACTTATCCATCAATCAAGAAATTGAGAAATTACGACTCGCCACCACGTCCTCGTTGATGTCTGGCCGAAGAGACATTATCGTAGTCGCCTCTGTCTCTTGTATTTATGGCATGGGAAATCCCGATGAATATCGAAATTCAATTTTACGCATAGGCGTCGGGGAAGTAATTTCCAGAAATCAGTTTTTGTTTCGCTTAGTGGAGATTTTATATGCACGTACGGAGGGTGAGTTTTTAAGAGGGACTTTTAGAGTCAAAGGTGATACCGTAGATATATTTTTAGCCTACGCAGATTTTGGTTATCGGATCATCTTTTTTGGCGATGAGATTGAACAAATTCACCGGATAGATCCTTGGACCGGAAAGAAAATTTCCACCGAAACATTGATTGCTATTTTCCCTGCCAATTTATTTGTCACAGGCCGGGAGACGTTGAACCAAGCCATTTCATTTATCCAAGAAGATTTGGTCAAGCAGATTTCTTATTTTGGAAAAGAGGGCCGACTAACCGAAGCGGAACGTATTAAACAACGGACGGAATTTGATTTAGAGATGATGCGAGAACTGGGTTATTGCTCAGGCATCGAAAATTATTCCCGTTATTTTGATCAAAGAAAACCGGGCCAAAGACCCTTTTGTTTATTAGACTTTTTCCCCGATGATTTCCTGATGGTAGTCGACGAAAGCCATGCCACCATGCCGCAGATCAGAGCGATGTGGGGAGGCGACCGGTCGAGGAAGGAATCCTTGGTCGAATACGGATTTAGGTTGCCGTCCGCGATGGACAATCGGCCCTTGACTTTTCAGGAATTTGAGGATGTCATTGGCCAAACCATTTTTGTTTCTGCGACGCCTTCCGATTATGAGTTGAGGCGTTCAGAGGGCGTGGTGGTGGAGCAAGTCATTAGGCCAACAGGCCTTTTGGATCCTATGATTGAAGTAAGGCCAACGAAAAATCAAATCGACGATTTGTTGGACGAGATTCATGGCCGAATAAAAAGTCAGGAGCGGGTGTTGATAACTACCCTAACCAAACGAATGGCGGAAGAATTATCGAAATACTTAGACCGGGTGGGTATCAAATGCCGCTATATACATTCAGAAATCAAATCGCTGGAGCGCGTTGAAATATTGAGGGAGTTAAGGTTAGGCGTTTTTGACGTATTAGTGGGGGTCAACTTGCTTCGTGAGGGCCTAGATTTACCGGAAGTTTCGTTGGTCGCCATCATGGACGCCGACAAAGAAGGCTTCTTACGTGACATAAGGTCTTTAGTTCAGACGATTGGTCGGGCCGCGAGAAATGAAAACGGAAAAGTAATCATGTATGCCGACCGGATGACGGGCTCGATGACCAATGCCATTTTGGAAACGAATCGGAGAAGGGAAATACAAATGGCTTATAATGAAGAACATGGGATTACCCCAAAAACCATTTGGCGCAGTCATGAGGAAATTATGGAGCAAACTTCGATTGCCGATCGGATGACAAGGCCTACCAAATCATATGGACTTAGCCCAGAAGAGCGTTTGCAAGTGGCTGATCCACTCCTTCAATACATGTCAAAAAAGGAATTAGGAAAACAATTGGAAACTGTTCGCAAAGAGATGGAAAAAGCAGCGAGAGAATTGGATTTCCCATTAGCCGCTAAATTGAGAGACGAAATGAATGCCATCGAAAAAATGGCTTTAAAATAAAATAGGTTAAGATTTTAGCCCTAACCCATTTAAAATTTTATTCCTCAATAAAAGGATAATTTTCTTCTACGTAAACGTCCTTGTATGCCTCTGATTTATCAGGGAATGGAGACGCCTCCGCAAATTCCACAGACTCTTGAACGAGCACTTTAATTTTTTCGTCGATTTTATCTAAATCCGCTTGGGATAAAATATTATTTGTCAAGATCGTATGCTTCACTTGCTCGATGGGATCGCGATCCTTGTATGATTCCACCTCGTCTTTTGAACGATATTTTTGTGGATCCGACATCGAGTGTCCACGGTAACGGTAGGTTCTAAACTCTAAAAAAGTAGGTCCTTCGCCAGCACGCGCACGAGCAGCTGCTCTTGACACTGCCTCATGAACTAATTCTACATTCATGGCATCCACCGGTTCGGAAGGCATATCATATGCTTCGCCAATCGTATACAAATCGGTTACATTTGAAGTTCTGGAAACGGAGGTTCCCATCGCGTATCCATTATTTTCAACCACAAAGATCACAGGCAATTTCCATAGCATGGCCATGTTGAACGTCTCATGCAAAGCACCTTGACGTACCGCACCATCCCCAAAATAGCAAACCGAAAGGTTTCCTGTTTTTTTGTATTTTTCTGCAAAGGCTAATCCAGCCCCTAAAGGTATTTGGGCGCCTACAATTCCATGACCTCCTACAAACCCAACGCTTTTATCAAAAATATGCATAGAACCTCCTTTGCCTTTTGAGGCTCCAGTGATTTTACCATAAAGTTCAGCCATGATGACGTTAGGAGAAGTTCCTAAAGCCAATGGGATACCATGATCTCGGTACGCTGTGATGTACTTATCGCCTTCGATTAAAGCCGATTTTGACCCTGAAGAACAAGCTTCTTGGCCTATATATAAGTGACAAAACCCTTTAATTTTCTGCATTCCATACAATTGGCCGCATTTTTCTTCAAACTTGCGTTGCAACTGCATTGATTCATACCAATAGGTGTAGGTCTCTTTGGAATACTTAGGTGCTTGTGTGTCTTTCTTTGCCATCGAATATTGATTCATTTAAAATAGGGCTGTTGGAAAATCCCGAGTCCTATTAATCATGCGAAATTAAAACAAAACAACGTAGCTGCCAAAAATTGCTTCAAA
>CAMBGA010000103.1 GCA_945866095.1 Spirosoma fluviale | reverse complement strand
CTATGATCAATTCAATAATCTCATTTAGTATCCGCAATAAATTAGTTGTGGGAATTTTCGTGATCGGCTTAATTGCTTGGGGAAGTTATTCTTTAAGCCAATTGCCCATCGACGCCTTGCCCGATATTACATCGAATCAAGTACAAGTAATTACTCAGTCGCCAGCTTTAGCGGCGGCGGAAGTCGAGAAATTTGTAACCTATCCCCTAGAAATTTCATTAAGAACGATTCCCAATGTGCGCGATATTCGTTCAATTTCGCGGATGGGGCTTTCCATTATTACGGTCGTCTTTGAAGACGAGGTGGCGACGGAAGTGGCGCGCCAACAAGTTTCCGAGAAGTTGAAGGGCGCCGAGCCCTATCTACTAAAGGGCGCTGGAGTGCCTGAAATGGCACCTATTACCACTGGTCTCGGAGAATTTTATCAATATACTTTGGAAGTCGACCCCGCTTTTGAAAATCAATATTCATTAGCTGATTTAAGAACATACCAAGATTGGATTGTTAAACGTCAGTTGTTAGGAATTAAGGGCGTTGTTGAGGTCAGTTCTTTTGGGGGAAATTTAAAGCAATATGAAGTAGCCATTAATCCTGAAAGAATAAGTGCAGCTCATGTTTCGATCAATCAGATTTTTACAGCCTTGGAAAATAATAATTCCAACTCTGGAGGTAGTTATTTAGAAAAAGGAACTGATGTGTATTTCATTAGGTCGGAAGGAATGCTAAAATCTTTAGCTGACATTGAAAACACAGTGGTTGTTCAAAGGGGCCCCGGTGGTTTACCTATTTTAATTAAAGATGTGGCTACAGTTCAATTTGGAAAGGCGGTCCGCTATGGTGCTATGACCAGAAATGGAAAGGGAGAAGTGGTCGGAGCCGTAATGCTTTTGTTGAAAGGGGCAAATGCCAACAATGTAGTCAAAGATGTGAAGTTGAGAATGGAGACGATCCAAAAAACCATGCCTCAAGGGATCAAAATTGTACCCTTTTTGGATCGAAGTGTCTTAATTGGGAAATCCATTTCGACGGTCGAAAAGAATTTAATGGAAGGAGGATTAATCGTCGTTTTTATCTTGGTATTGCTTCTTGGAAATTTTAGAGCAGGCTTAATTGTCGCATCCGTGATTCCATTATGCCTTCTTTTTTCATTTGCAATGATGCATATTTTTGGCGTTTCAGCGAACTTGATGAGCCTGGGAGCCATTGATTTTGGCTTAATTGTAGACGGCGCAGTCATCATTGTCGAATCCATTATACATCGATTGCATCTTCATCGAAAGGGAGAAGTATTGAGCCAACATGAAATGGATGAGGAGGTTACCGTTTCTTCTCAAGCCATTTTCCAATCGGCGGCCTTTGGAGTCATCATCATTTTAATCGTTTATTTACCCATTATGGCTTTAGGGGGCATTGAAGGTAAAATGTTTAGGCCTATGGCTCAAACCGTTAGCTTTGCCATTTTTGGAGCTTTAGTGCTTTCTTTGACTTATGTTCCTATGATGTCGGCTTTGTTTTTGAATAAAAAAATAAGTCACCAATTGACCATCGCGGATCGGATTATGAATTTTATGTACGGGGGCTATAAACCTATTGTTGACTGGGCCTTGAAGTCAAGAAGATGGGTGATCACAAGTTCAGGGATTTTATTTATAGGCAGTATATGGCTCTTCACAACCTTGGGAGGGGAATTTATTCCAGAATTAAATGAAGGTGATTTTGCGGTGGAAGCTATTTTGCCAACAAACGCCAGCTTATCTCAAAGCATTCACGTGAATACCGAGGCACAAAAATTGCTATTGAAAAAGTTTCCAAACGAAATTAAGCAAGTTGTTTCTCGCATTGGAGCTTCCGAAATTCCGACGGATCCTATGGGGATCAACGCATGTGATCTTCTGATTATTTTAAAAGAACCATCCGAATGGAAGGCAGCTAAAACCCCTCAGGAGTTAGAGGAAAAAATGGACGAAGCCTTGCAAGTTTTTCCAGAAGTTAATTTTGAATTTACACAGCCTATTCAAATGCGATTTAATGAATTGATCGCTGGGGTTAAGTCTGATATTGCCATTAAAATATTTGGAGAAGATTTGGATGAATTATTTTCTCACGCAACAGATGCAGCCAGATATATTCGTAAAATTGATGGGGTTGGAGATATCAAAGTCCAACAAATTGACGGAATTCCTCAGCTCGTTGTTAAATACAACCGCAACAAAATGGCACAATATGGCCTGCAAATTCAGGACGTTAATCGAATGATCAAAATGACCTTTGCCGGTGAGACTGCGGGGATTGTCATGGAAGGTGAAAAACGTTTTGATCTTGTGGTCAGAATGGATTCAGCTCATCGGACCGACATACAAAATTTGCGGGAGCTTTATTTAGATTTACCCAATGGATCCCATATTCCATTGCAAGAAGTGGCCGAAGTCGACTATGAAAATGCGCCTGTTGAAATTGCGCGGGATAATACACACCGACGAATTACCATCGGGATCAATGTGCGAAACCGAGATGTGGAAAGCGTAGTCGCCGACATTCAAGCGGTGATGAAAAACAAAGTGGTTTTGCCAGCCGGTTATTATGTGACCTATGGAGGTACTTTTGAAAATTTAGTGGCTGCGAAATCCCGACTTTCCCTAGTGGTTCCTATCGCCCTGGCCCTTATTTTTATCTTACTCTTTTTTACATTTCAATCCTTTGTGGAAGCATCCATCATTTATTTGGCCATTCCACTTTCTGCGATTGGAGGAATTTGGGCTCTTTGGATACGTGATATGCCATTTTCTGTTTCTGCCGGCATCGGATTTATCGCACTCTTTGGAGTAGCCGTCCTGAATGGAATCGTATTGCTTTCATTCTTTAAAACGCTTGCAAATGAAGGTTTAAGTGTCAAAGAGCGATTGGCCAAAGGCCTAGAATTACGTTTTCGACCCGTGATTATGACGGCCTCCGTTGCCTCTTTAGGCTTTCTGCCGATGGCCCTGAGTCAGTCGCCAGGTGCTGAAGTTCAAAGGCCACTAGCTACTGTGGTCATTGGTGGTTTAATTACGGCTACCTTCTTAACGTTGGTGGTCATTCCAGTAGTTTATTCAATCGTTATGACTAGAAAAGAAAGAAAATTAAAGGAAAAATCAATAGGGCTCATTGCATTATTGCTATGCTTTAGTTTTAGTATGGTGGCTCAAAATCCAACAAAATTGAGCCTTCAAAACTGCCTTGATCATGCCCTAAAAAACAATAAATTAATTACTACTGGAAACTTGGAAGTACAAGCCGCGGAGGCTTTTATCGGTACAGGCCGAGAACTTCCTAAGGGATCGCTAGACTTTCAATATGGGAAAACACAGACGTATTTTAGTCAAGATTATACCATTATAGCCAACCAAAATATTCCTTGGCCCAGTCTATTGAAAGCCCAGGTTAAATCGCTCAGCTCTCAAAAAATGGTGGCTGAAAAAAGGCTCAAAATCACCCAAAACTTAGTCGCATCATCCGTGAAATGGTATTATTATTTGTTGATGGTCCAACAAAAAAACCACGAGTTTCTTCAAAAGCAGGATAGTATTTATGCGCAAATGAAAAAAGCAGCGGCCTTAAAATTTAAAGAGGGGGAAACGAACCGACTGGAATTAGTCGCTGCAGAATCACGTTTGCGCGAGTTTCAGCAGAAACGAATGGCATTGGAATCGGACATGAAAATTAGTCTTCAAAATTTGGCGTATTGGACTAATTATCCACAGGCATTTGAAATTAGTGCGGTTGAGAAGCTGAATCGAGAAGCTAAATTTTTAGCCAAGGAAGTTACCAACAACCCTCAAATGCAATTGATCGACCAGCAAATTGACGCAAGTAAATTACAAGTGCAAGTGGAGCGCGAAAAATTAAAACCCGATTTGCGTTTTGGTGTAGTGTCTCAAAGCATTGAAAATTTTGGAGGACAAAATTATGTTCAGGCAGGTATCGGAATACCTATTTTTTCCAAAGGCCAAAAGGCTAGAGTTGCGGCCTCAGAGAAACAACTTCAGGTATTTGAAAGTCAGAAAGATCAAAATTTAGATCAATTATCTAGGGAGTACACTTCCTATTTGGCCCAATTAAATAAGTATGTAAATTCCCTTACTTATTTCCAAGAAACCGCTTTGCCTCAGGCAATTTGGCTGGAATCTACGGCACTTAAAAGCTATAAAGCGGGTGAAATTGAGTATGTAGAAATGTTGCAAAATGCCCAACAAGCATGGCAAATAAGAGAACAATATTTACAAGAGGTTTTGGCATATAACCAAACAGTCATTCAAATCGAAACAATTTTAGGCAATGAATAAGTATATAAAAATAATTGTATTGGGGCTCATCATATTAGCCTCATGTGATTCAAAGAAAGGTGAATCCACAAATCAACCTGCTTCAACAGCCCCACAGGAGATTAAATTGACCGCTGAGCAAAAGCAAAACGCTGGAATTAATCTAGGGGAAATTATCCAACACGAGATCGGGGAAGAGGTTAAATGCGCTGGATTAGTGGACGTACCACCTGTTTCTATCGCCTCGGTTTCCCTTCCCATCGCCGGATATGTGAAGTCTACTTTTGAACTTTTACCGGGTAAAAAGGTGAGCAAGGGCCAAGTATTAGCGAACATTAATAGCTTAGATTACATTCAAATGCAGCAAGAATACCTTCAGGCTGTAAGTGCTTTAGGTTTGTCTAATGTAGAAAAATCACGCCAACAAGTATTAAATAATGAAGAAGTGGGATCTAAGAAAAAGCTCCAACAAGCAGAGGTGGATCAGGTTAATTTGCAGACTCAGGTCAAGGCTTTAGGTTTGAAGCTTGAGGTGATTGGATGTGATATGAAAGCATTAGCGAAGGGCAATATAAATGCGGTATTATCAGTCAAATCACCCATCGAGGGCTATATTGAGGAACAATATTTGGCGATTGGCAAATATGTAACTCCTGCGGATATTCTAGTGCAAATTGTAGGAACACTAGATAAACATGTTGAATTAAAAGTATTTGAAAGAGACTTATCTAAGTTGAAATTAGGCCAAACGATTTTAGTTGAATCTGAAGGTATAAGGGCAAAAGCTAAAATATTTTTGATTGGCCAGCAAGTTAATTTGGAGACTAGAACCACTTCTGTTCATGGTCATTTCGAGAAAATATCAGATGAAAAATTATTTACTGTGGGCCAGTTTATTAGTGCAAAAATTACAGTAGGTTCTAAATCCGTATCCGCTGTTCCGCAGGCTGCATTAGCTCGTGTAGGCAAGGCGGGATTTATTTACTTCGAAGGCTCAAATGGAACCATAAAGCAAATCCCAGTTGAAATTCTAAGTTCGACAAAGGATTTAGTAGGCATTAAGCCGCTTGTTAGTTTGCCTGAAGGCAAATTAGTCATCAGCGGCGCATCTGCTTTAGAAGCCATTTTTGCGAAAGATTAAGGGATAAATCCTTCCCACTTAGTGAGATTGGCCCATGTGTCTTTTGGGTTAACTTCGTTTTTAAATAAGCCAAAAATGGTCGATCCTGATCCACTCATCGCGGCATAAACTGCGCCTAAATCATACATGTCTTGCTTCATTTCGGGGAGCAACGGATATTCGATAAATAACGTGTTCTCAAAATCATTTTTTACTGTGTTCTTCCAAGTGGGCATAGGTGATTTCAATAAATCTGGAAGAAATCCTGGAGCAGGATTTGGCTGAATTCCAGCGTAAGCTTTTTGCGTTGATATGCCAAAATTTGGGTATAAAATGATTGCATACAAACCACTAAGGCTAGTTGGTATGGGCGTCAGCTCATCCCCTTTTCCCGTTCCAAATTGTGCTTGTTTATGTAGAAAAAAAGCACAGTCACTGCCTAATTTTTGCGCATAAGGAATCAGTTCCTGATTTGTTAATGGCAACTCAAACAAATCCCTTAGGCCCATTAATGTAAACGCAGCATCTGAAGAACCGCCCCCTAATCCAGCGCCCATCGGGATGATTTTATGTAAGTGAATCTGAACGTTAGGAATTTTAAAGTCTTCAGATAACGCCAAGAAGGCTTTATAACACAAATTATCTTGTATCTCGCCCGAAATAGGCAAGCCGCTGGAGCTAAATTTGAAAGCTAATGCAGGGGTTATTTCTAAAATATCAGACCATGGAATATGAAAAAAACAAGTTTCTAACTCATGAAAGCTATCCACTCTTTTTTTCGTAATGAATAAACCCAAATTTATTTTAGCGTTTGGAAATAGAACCATATTAGTCTTCTAAAATATTTGAAATAGGTGTTAATTTGAGCAGAATGCCGACGCAAAAAAACAAGAACGCGAGTTTAATGAAAATGGGTTTTACATCCTCATGAATTTCAGTACTCACTTGCAAGCTGCGAGATTTTTCTAAAAAATCGATTTCTTTAAAGATGTCGCTTAGCGTTTTTGAATCAGTTGCTCTGTAAAATTGGCCATTGGATTTTTCGGCCATTAAACGTAAAGTAGATTCGTCGACAGGATCCAGCGATGGTTTATTGCTCCCCACGGCGATGGTATACACTTTGATTCCAAAGGACTTAGCTAAACTAGCCGCCGTAATGGGGTCTAAATTACCTGCTGTATTATTCCCATCGCTGATGACGATAGCGACTTTTTTGGGATTTTTTTCATCTCTAATTTGGTTAATGGACATGCCTAAAGCATCTCCTAAAGCGGTTCCTTCTTCTTTTATTTGCCTTGATTCTAATAGGGAAATAGCCTTAGTTATGTAGGTCAGGTCACTCGTTAACGGACTAGCCAAATAGGGGGATCCTGCGAATGCGACCAACGATATTTGATCTTGACTTCTGTTTTTGGCGAATGAAATGGCTAATTTTTTGGCTACTTCAAGGCGCGAAGGAGAAACATCTTGGGTCAACATGGAACTTGACAAATCGAGAGCCATAACCATATCGACTCCTCCGTACTTGATTTCTGTTTTGATAATTTTTTTATATGGGCTTGCAATGGCTAAAATAATACATAATAGGCAAAGTGATTCGATGGTTTTTGGAATGAAACTAATGAGTCGGACCCATCTGTTTTGTTCCATAGGAGTGGAAAAAGACAATGCGATGGTTGATTTTTTTCTTCTATTAAACAAGGATGAAATTAGGATAATGACTAAAGGCAAAGGAATCAAATAAAGAAAATAGGGATTTTCCCAATCATAAGTGAAGATTGTTTTTAGTTTTAGCCAAGAATAATAAAGGTCAAATTTCATTTTTTCTTTCGCTCAAGTTTGATTTTTCTTCGCTCCGTTTGGTAGGCAGCATTGGCAATTTCTACCATGATATTCACAGACTCCATGGTCTTTTCTGAAAAGTTGCCGCCATAAATAGCTGAATCAATGGCTTTTAATGCTTTTGCAAGTCGCTTATCCTTTAAATTATCGACCATCTCGGTCGTCGTGAAAGTTGAAAAAGGAGTTTTCGTTAATTTCTCAATATATTTTTTCCATACGAGGGTTGCATTTTCAAGCCTTTGGATACCTTTTGGGTCTTGGGAGATCGATCTTGATTGCCTTTGGAACGCCCGCCTAAATTCAATGTTTTTTCGCCAAAGTTTATAATAGCGGTATGTTCTACTAATATTGGCTCCAAATACCCAATAGATAATTCCGGAAATCAGTAGAATTTCTATCCCGCCAATAAACACATTTTTAATATTTGTTTTCGGCTTTATGAGCGGAATTTCTACGTTGCTGATCATCGTATCTACATTGATCAATTCTGGGTGGGGCAGTAATCTCTTCAGAAATATGGTGTCGGCTTTCGGATAAATTTGCGTGCAATCTGATGCATTGATAAGGTAAATGGGCAAACTTAGCGTTTGGAAATCTGCGATGTCAAAAAATTTGAATGTATAAATGGCCGAATCTAAACTACCTTTTTCGGATGTTTGAGTGGAGAAATATTCTTTTTTTATGGGTTCAAAATGGCCAAATTTTTTGTTGTTTCCTGGAAAAAAAAGTTCTTGATTTTTTGAATGAAGTACTTTTAGAACATAGTGAACCGGTTGACCAATTTTGGCTGAATCTTCAATAAATGAACCATAAATTTGAATGGGTTTCTCTTGCATTATTTTCTAATTCTGAAAAGTTTAATTAGACTAGGTACAAAATCACCCCCTGCTTTTATTTGAATATAATTAGCTTGCCATTGCTTGCATAGGTCGTTTAGGCCTTGAGCATTCGCATGAATTTCATGGGCCAATAAAGATTTAAAGGATTTAGTTGACGTATTCACCCACGTGGTTTTTCTTTTCTCTGGATCATAAATAGGGATAATTCCCATGGCGGGCAACTTTAATTCTACATCAGAGTTAATTTGAATGATGACTAAATCGTGCTTTTTTGACATGGCACGCAATAAGTCGTGGTAGTCATCGTCGATAAAATCAGATAATACAAAGATGAGACTTTTTCTTTTTAAGACTTGAAGGGTAAATTTTAACGCTTGTTTTAAGTCTGTTCCGCTGTTTTCTGGAATTAATTTGAACAATTCATTGATGACTTGATAGCCGTGTTTTTTACCTGCGCCCGGGGCTATAAATTTTTCATTTTTATCTGAATAACAGCATAGGCCTATATTTCCAGCTTCTTGCATCGCAGAAAATGTCAGAACC
>CAMBGA010000102.1 GCA_945866095.1 Spirosoma fluviale | reverse complement strand
TTAAGGCAAGATGCCTCAAAGCTATAAAATTTCTCTAAATTTATACAATACATTAACAAATCAAGGATTTTGACATTTAAAGAATTAGGTCTAACAGACAGTTTATTAGCAGGAATTGACTCCATGGGGTACAAAACCGCAACTCCAGTTCAATCTCAAGTCATCCAACCCATCTTAGCAGGCAAAGATATTATTGCCTCAGCTCAAACAGGTACGGGAAAAACCGCAGCATTTTTATTGCCGATTGTCAATAAGATTATCACTGAACCACATGATGAGAACAAAATAAATGCGTTGATCATTGTTCCCACGCGTGAGTTAGCCATTCAAATTGCCGACAACATGGAAGGCCTTGGGTATTTTACCAATGTCAGCTGCATTGCAGTTTACGGAGGTGGTGACGGAAATTCGTTTACCGCTGAAAAAATGGCCTTAACGAGTGGTTGTGATATTGTTGTTTGTACGCCTGGCCGTATGATTGCCCATTTAAATATGGGATATGTCAATTTAAAAGAAGTTAAATACTTGGTTTTAGATGAAGCCGATCGGATGCTAGACATGGGCTTCCAAGATGAATTGATGAAAATCATTTCTTTCCTCGCTCCTACCAGACAAAATCTATTGTTTTCAGCCACGATGCCTCATAAAATGCGGGAATTGGCTAGAAAACTATTAACGGATCCTGTAGAAATTAATATTGCTGTTTCTAAACCGCCTGAACAAATAGTTCAAAATGCTTTTGTGGTGTATGAAGCACAAAAAGCACCTTTGATCAAATATTTACTAAAATTAAAGGACTATACCCGCGTCATAATATTTTGCTCCAAAAAGCAAAATGTCAAGCTATTAACGGCTGACCTAAAGCGGTCTAAATTTAAAGTAGAGGAAATACATTCTGATTTGATGCAAGACCAACGAGAAAAAGTCATGCAAGATTTTAGAAATAAAAATTTAAGCATTTTAGTTGCGACTGATATATTAAGCAGAGGCATCGATATTGACGAAATTGAATTAGTGATCAATTATGATGTTCCTAATGACGGAGAAGACTACATCCATCGAATTGGGCGAACGGCAAGAGCCCAAAGCCAAGGAACAGCCTTTACTTTTATTAGCCCAACAGAGCAAAGAAAATTTGCGACGATTGAAACGCTCTTAGAAAAATCAGTGATTAAAGCCGAGGTCCCAGCGGAGTTTGGTGAAACTCCTGCCTATGACCCAGCGGCTTATAAATCGGCTGAAAAACCAAGAAATTTCTCTTCCGGTGGAAATAAAGGAGGAAAAAAATTCTGGAAAAAGAAATAAATTACACTTTGGCAGGTTTTACCCCAGTATTGGCCCCCTGATTTAAACTAATATCCACAGGAGCGTTTGTTTTCCATGAACCCCGAGTAAAATCTGGCACATTCATAGACCGAGATCTATTACTGACCGACACCTCACTTAAAGGTACAATTGCACTCCATGCAGCCGCATCATATACGTCTTGATCTAATGGAAGTCCATTTCTCAAGCAATCGATTAAGCGCCAATCCATCATAAAATCCATTCCACCATGACCACCAATTTGCTTGGCTAATTCGCCAATTTTTGCAACGATCGGCGGTGCATATTTCTTCTCCATTTCAGCCATTTGTTCAGGCTTAATCCATTCATGGTGATGGTTAGAAATTCGAGGCTCTGGATATTTCATAGCCACCCCATTCGTTCCACTTAATAAGTGAATGCGAGAATATGGACGAGGACTTGACACATCATGTTGTACCATAATGGTTTTTCCATGGTGTGTTTTAATGGTAGTCGTGTTCATGTTTCCTCTAAACTTCTGATCCACAAACTGTTTAAAATATGGATCTTTTACGGACAACTCTAAAGCCTTTTTTTGCATCGAAAAATCGTCCGACTGAATTGAAACCAAATAATCCATTTGATCCCCACGATTCACGTTTAATAATTGACAAATAGGTCCTAATCCATGTGTTGGATATAAATTGCCATTTCTCATGTTGGCCTTTAAGCGCCAATTATCATAATACTGATCTTGCTTAAAATTAGCATCTAATAAATCATGAATATAGGCTCCTTCCACATGCAATAATTCACCAAAATATCCTTGACGAGCCATATTTAAGGTCAATAATTCAAAGAAATCATAGCAACAATTTTCAAGCATCATAAAATGCTTTTTCGTTTTTTCTGAAGTCTCGACTAATTGCCAACATTCCTCCAAGGTCGTTGCCGCAGGCACTTCGCAGGCCACGTGCTTTCCATGTTGCATGGCGTAAACGGCCATGGGCGTATGTAAATGCCACGGAGTGGCGATGTAAATTAAATCAATATCGGGTCTTTGGCACATTTCCTTCCACGCCTCTTCCTTTTCAGTATAGGTGATGGGCTCAATATCCATTTTTTTCAAGGCCTTCAAAGCATTAGCTATTTTAGCTGGACGAATATCACAGATAGCCACTGTTTGCACATTGGCAATTCGGTTTACCCTAGTAATGGCTCCAGAACCGCGATTTCCTAAACCAATGAAACCTATTCGAACGGTATCAATTTTAGGAGCGGCATAGCCAGACATATTGAAAGTCTGCTTAGGATCTTTCATTAATTGGTCTATCTGCGCCTGCGCAGCATCTCCAGCTTCAGCAGGAGAAAGCGAAGAGGTTAAACCAATGGCTGTAAGGCCGCCCATTTTCAGGAAATCACGTCGATTATTTTTCATGTTATTTGCCAGCTAAATGCTTTTGAATATGTTGGTAACTTTTTAAGATTAATTCGGCTTCAGTTGTATAATTTTTACGCCAGATACAAGCGGCAGGTAATAAAGGAGTGAAGGCCTCTACGACCAACCAGCCTTTGTAATCCATTTTTTCAAGATGCTCAAATACATTGTCCCAACGAACTTGACCCTCACCTAGCGTTGCACGAGTGCTTTCTGACAATTGAATATGACCTACTTCATCCGCGATACGAACCATCGCTTCTCCCGTATTAAATTCTTCAATGTGGGCATGAAATGTATCAAACATAATTTTGACATTAGGATGATTGATCGCTTTGACCAAGCTGTATAATTGGTCAGCGCAACTCACCACATAATTCTCAAATCGATTTAAATATTCTAAACCTAAAATGACATTTTTTGCTTTGGCATGATCCGCGACGGCCAACATACTTTCCTTCGACCAATCTAATTCTTGTTGGGTCGGTGCCGCGCCCGAAAACACAGCTAAGGCAGAATGAAAAGGTCCAGAAAGATAAGATGCTCCTAGGTAAGCGGTTATGTCAACGGCCTCTTTAAGAAAGTCGATGCCTTTTTGGCGCACGGCAGGATCTGATGAAATGGTATTCATGTCGGCCCCTAAAAACGTTACCGTAAAAACAGTTAATCCAAGGCGGTCCAACTCAGCTTTCCAAGGCTTCCAATATTCTTGGTCCGTCACAAAAATGGGTATCTCAACGCCCTCATAACCCACTTCTTTAATGTAGGCTAAATGCTGGATAATGGATTCATTCATGTCGGGTCCATAGACCAACGTATTCATTGCAATCGGGTATTTCATTGTTGTTTATTTTGAATTGACCATTCCTCTATAAGGAACATTAATATCTAATTTTCCTGACCACTTCTTGGGTACTTTTAAACCTAATTCCCAATGTATGGCATTGACAACTAGCCGTTGGAAAGGCTCCACTGAAAAATCCTCTGGATGTCCCATTGTGGTAAAAAATACTTTTCCTTTATATTGATTTTCCCAAGTCCAAGCGATCGGTTGGACCTCAGCTGTTTTATCCGCATTAACCGCTTTGCCCATGATTAGCCATTCGGTTCCTTTCACTGGATAATCAGGTAAAACACGATATAACCAAGACCTAACATGGAAATCAGGATTTACCCCTGTTAAAATGGGATGTTTCGATTTCTCAGGAATGACGGTCGCATCTGTACTTGCGTTGTGACCATAATGCGTGTGTTTAGAAGGTCCGCCCCATCCTGGAGGCGCACCAAAAGCTCTCTCAGCAAAACCATTGTAAGGAAATAATGGATCAGTTTTAGGATAATTAAATGAATGAGTCGTTGTTCTGAATCCCATGATAGGCTTTCCTGATTTCAAATAAGCTTCAATATGAGCCACTTGGTCGGCAGGAAGTAGGCGCCAACGAAGAAAAAATACGGCCAAATCGGCCTCAGCGAGCGCTTCTAACCCTGGAATATCTTTCTCAGAATTTTGATCCGGAAACGATTTTAACACCTTAGTCCTAAAGCCATATTGCTTTTCTAAAACAGCGGCTAATAAAGGAAGTGTCGACTCGCCTGAATATTCATGATCCCCGCAAACAAAAACCACTAGAGGCTGCTTTTTAGCTTTTAAGGGAGTATGTTCTCGCGAAAATATGGGCGTTAAAGTCGACAAAATAAATATAGCTACTAGGCTAATTTGAATGATTTTTTTCATGATTATTTTTCGATAGGGTGTTCAGACAATAACATATTGGCATTATATAGATCATGCTTGTATTCGATTTTAGCACGTACTTCCTTTACTTTTTCAGGATCAATTGCCGATGCTTTATTTCCAAATGAATTTCGAACATAAGTAAGAACTGCAGCTATATCTTTGTCAGACATTAAACCGCCATAAGGAGTCATAGGTACTTGGCCCGCATATTTTATGCCATTTAATTCCATAGGCCCCATAATTCCTTTGATCACTAATTTGATCAAACGTTCTTGGTTTCCTGTAACCCAAATCGAGTTAGCTAATGGAGGGAATCCAGAAGCTGGAAGTCCTTTTCCATTGGTCTGGTGACAAGTATTGCAATATCCTTCTTTGGCATACCATTTTTGTCCTTCCGTAAACAATTCTAAATCTTTCCCTTTTAGCGTTGAAACCAATGGAGCTTCTTTCTTTCTCACCACATTCACACCACTCGCGTGAGCAACGGCAATTTCGTATGGTTTATCCATCCAAGTATCTAATGGATGATTTTTTGCCAAAGCTAAAATAGGCAACGCTGTTTCTTTAGGTAACCAAGATGCAGCCACAAAAGCCTCCATACGTACCCGACCATGCTCATCTTCAACAGCCTTAGCTAATAAAGCTGCTTGATTTTTCACTTGGTGGCCGGTGTAACGTAAAACTTTAACGGCAGCCGCACGAACATGATAATCTTTTGCCTGTAGCAATTGGTTTAATAATTTTTGATCTACTTTATTTAAACCCCAAGTTACCCACAAAGCCTCCAACACATGATGCTCATAATCAGCTTCGTCTTTATTTAGCTTAGCTACCCAAGCCGTAACTTTAGGCAAGACATCCGCTGCCTTACGTCCACGTAGTTCTCTTCTTACACGATAGCGAGTTCTGTATTCAGGTAATTTCAAATTATCTAATAACTGATCGATCGACGCGCCATATACTTTAGCAGGCGTCACTAAGGGTCTTGAAGGATATGTAACTCGATATACACGACCATGTTTATGGTCGCGCAATGGATCACGCGCATTATGTTGCATGTGACCAATCAAAATATTGTGCCAGTCAATTAGAAAAAGTGAACCATCAGGGGCAAATTCCATGTCGACTGGCCTAAAATTACGATCTTTGCTGACAATTAAATCCTGGCGGTGCTTAGATTTATATCCAGTTCCGTCATCCGTCAATTGATGCTGCTTCATTCCCAAGAAACCAATCGTATTATTAATCAAGAAGTCTCCTTGAACATTATCCGGAAAATGACGACTTGATACAAATTCTAAACCTGAAGTAGGACGTACTAAATGCTTTTCCTCAATCAAAGTAAATGACTTATGCCCTGTTTGACCATATCGATTTTTAGTTGACCCAGGCATCATCCAACGCATATCTGGACCCGAAGTTTCAGCAAAAAAGTTTTGACCCCATTTATCAAAGGCAATTCCCCAAGGATTTGGGATTGACAACTGAGCCACACGCTCCAAATGATGTCTAGCAGGATTATATCGCATGAAACCTCCATTCGTTGCACGTACCGTTCCATAAGGCGTCTCCACATTTGTATGTAAAAATACGCCTTCTCCCATGTAAATAGCACCTGATTCGTCAGTAACAAATGCCGAAATTTCATGGTGCGTATCATGGTCATCAAAACCACTTAAAATAACTTCTTTCGTATCTGCATGATCATCGCCATTGGTATCTTTCAATAAAACCAAATTGGTTCCTTGACTAACAAAAACTCCATGCTCAGTGATTTCCATCCCAACAGGAACGTGTAAACCATCTGCGAAAACCGTTTCCTTATCCGCTTTTCCATCATTATTGGTATCCTCAAGAATTATGATTTTATCGTTGGGTTTTGCGTCACCCGGCTTATAATGTGGATAAGAAGGCATACAAACCACCCAAAGACGTCCTTTATTATCAAAAGTCATTTGAACCGGTTTTGCCAAATTAGGGAACTCTTCTTCGGAAGCGAATAAATCTATTTTGTAGCCAGGAGCCACTTTAAGCTCATTTAAAGCATCAGTTCCATATAAATATTTCAAGCTACCGTTTTTATCCGGATTGAAATTTGTTTTGACAGGATCTAAAGTACGCGTCTTAGCATCTGCAGCAGCTAAATCATACTTCACTCCTTTGATTGATGCTTGGATTGCCGCCTCACGGTTATCCGTCATTTGACGAATTTTTTCAATTTCAGCAGGATAATTATCTGGCCCAAACGGATTGTAACGGCGACCATATACGTGAACCCCATTCGGAATTTTAAAGTCGGTATGCCAAATCCAGTTTTTCTCTTCAACAGCAGCATAAACATCCGCTCTTTTAGATTCAATAGCAGGTTTTTTCTTTCCAAAAACTTGATCTGCCAAAAACAAAGACAATTTTTTGTATCCTGCATTGTTCAATTGAAACCCGTCGATGGTCAAATCCTCCTTTGATTCTGCATACCATTTTTTGGATGCATCAAACGCATTGATAAACAACACATTATTCTTTTCACAAACCTCCTTCATCGCCTGAGCATATAAAGCCATGTTTGCATTCTGAACAGTTCCGTTAGGTAAATCTATTTTTGCACTCAAATTTTCAAAAGCCGTTGGGGATACAATGGCTAGTTGGGGTGCAGAAACTCCATTGTATTTTTGCGCCAACGTATGCATAATAAATGCCTCAAGTTCAGCCTTGTAATTCGCAATATTAGCTTTACCTTCATAAGATTCGCTATAACCAAAAAATCCGATGACAACATCCATTTTTAAACGGCTCATCCATTGGTCATGCGTTTCGATATGGCCTTCGCTTTGTGATGGGTTAGCAAATTCCGATTGGAATTTTTCAGCGCCTGGAAAAGCCCAAGGAGCAAATCGGGCCGAGTGTGGCCTGAATCCTGGGGTATCACCTCCATCGCACATATTGCGAACCATCAAATTGTTTTCAGGATAACGAAGATGTAATTCCGTCTCAAAATGATCATAATTAATCATACGGGAACCTAAATTACCGCCTACTAAAGCGATCTTCGTGTTTTTTTCAATTGATAAAAAGGTGGGAGCCTGTGGCTGAAAGAAACTAATTGTAAAAACAGAGATTACAATAAGAATCAGTCCGAGTTTTATTTTAGAGGACATTTTGAATAATTTTTATAAGTAAATAGGTTTTTGAAATATTAAATTAAGGATAAATTTTAACTCAACAAAGAAATATTAATTTTCATTGTCTAAATGAAAAATTTGTCGACTATTAGTTTCATTCATGGTTAACATTTATAATTATTCAATACAAGAATTATAGTTCCACTAAAACGAAATATCCCTAAAATCAGATAGATTAAAAATTTTGAGCAAAAAAAAGACCCGTATTTCTACGGGTCTTTTTCAAAAGAAAGGATGTGATTAAAGTGTCAATTCACCCCAACCAGAACGATATTGACGCTTAACGAATTGGTTAGCCGCATCGAAGTTGGTCACGCGCATATTTTGCTGATCCCAAAGTAATTTTGTGTTTGAACCTGGATAATGCATTCCGTTTCCTGTCTTACGAGGGAAAGGCATATCAGCCACACGTATAGCCAAGTTAGCCATCAAAATAGCCTCAGTCAAAGGACCCGCTAAATCAAAAGGAGAACTTAATTGTTTTTTACCATAACCCGCAATCGCACCTTCTACCCATTGTGCATAGTGTCCATCAGCACTGCCAGGAACACGCTCCAATTTACGAGGTACTTTTACTTCTTGATTTCTAGATAAAGGCAATAAGCGAGGGTTTGCCGCATATTCACTAGCCATCATTTTTCCTTTGGTACCTATAAATAAGATACCAGAATTACCATCACCAAACATCTCGTCAGGTCCTAATTCTTCAGGACGCTCTGGCTTAATTCCGCCATCCATCCAATGCATGGTTACAGGTCCTTTTGTGCGATCTGTTTTTGGGAAAGTCAATGTTGCATGACTTGATGGAGGGCAAGAGTCTAAGAATACCCCTCTTTTTCCAAAAGCGGTAAATACACTACTTACACTCGCTTGAACATCTGACGCATATTTCAAACCTAATACACGGAAAGGAGCTTCCATTAAGTGGCAACCTAAATCACCCAAAGCACCTGTACCGTAATCCCACCATCCACGCCATGAGCCTGGAATCAAGTTTTCAACATAATCTTTTTGAGGAGCAGTACCTAACCATAAATCCCAATCTAATCCTGAAGGAGTAGCAGGCTTAGTGGAAGGCCAAGGAATACCTTGTGGCCAAATAGGTCTGTTGGTCCAAAT
>CAMBGA010000101.1 GCA_945866095.1 Spirosoma fluviale | reverse complement strand
GACCGTATTTCAGCAGGTTCAGCATTGCCAAGCACACAGTATAACTTCTTTGGAAATGTAGCCTACAAAGGTTTTGATTTGTCATTGCAGTTTAATGGAGTGTCAGGAAATATGATTTATGACAATACGGCCAACAACGCATTTTACAAATTGAAAATCTCAAAAAATAATAACGTAATACCCGCAGCATATGCGTTGGCCAATGAGTCAACGAGTAACGCCGCGCCAGTATCTACGCGTTATTTGAAAGATGGTGCTTTTGTTCGTCTGAATAATACCACTTTAGGTTACAGTTTTGACACTCAAAAAATGGGGATCAATAAATGGATCTCTACTGCGCGTTTATCCGTTACAGGACAAAACTTATGGATCGCAACAGCTTATGATGGCTACGATCCTGAGGTAAACAAAAATGCTTCTGATGCTGGAATTTCTTCCTACGGCATTGACTATTTAAGTTATCCTAAAGCCAAAACAATTATTTTTGGTTTAAATCTTACATTTTAATTGATAGATAGAAAAATAATGAAAAAGATAAAAAAAGTTTCTCTACTCGTTTTTGGAATGTTGGCGCTTTATAGCTGTACCAATTTGAACGAGATTGTTTTAGACGAATATAATGCAGCAGGCTTGACAGATAAGCAAGCTGCTGAGGGAGCCATAGTTCCTGTGTATGCATTTTTGCCAAACTTGTATCGCCATACGATACATTTTGCATTGAGCGAAATATCAACGGATGAGGCTATTTTACCTTATCGTGGAGGTACGGACTGGGGTGATAATGGAATTTATTTATCCCTACATAGGCACGAAACAATGAGTAATGATCCCAACGTGCGTGATGAGTGGGTTCATATTTTAACGGGTATATCAAGATCGGTAACCGCCATTAATACCTTGCAAATTTCAAAAGATCCTGCAGCTAAATTATATTTAGCGGAGGCAAGAGGAATGCGCGCATTTTATAATATGCTGATGCTGGATGCCTTTGGAGTAGCCTTTTCTAAGGAAGACTTGGGAGATGTTTCTACCATTTTACGTGGAGACAAAGCAGTTGAATACATCAAATCAGAATTATTGGCCGTAGAGCCCGTATTAGAAACAGGCGTAGGACCAGGTCGATTGACCAAGGCAGGTGCTTGGGGAATTCTAGCTCGTCTATATTTAAATGCGGCAGCATACCGAGATATTTATGCAGCGCAATATACCTTTAAGCCAGAAGATATGGACAAGGTAATTGAGTATTCAGATAAGATTATTAACTCGGGTCAATACAGTTTGTCTCCTGATTATTGGGCTATTTTTGGTAATGCTAACCATGATAATAAGGAGTTAATTTTCGCGATCGATCAGCGTGCTGAATTGAATGGACACAATCGTTTGTCTTATTTCTCTTTAGCCAATGATCAACGCCCTTTGCCTGCCTATCCAGGAGCAAATGGTACAGATGGTCCAGGGATTACTTCTGATTTTTATCAATCATGGGTATCAACTTACGGTTCTGTTGACCCTGCGGCTGGCGACCCTCGTTTCTATAAGCAGAACATCAAACCTACGGACGAATGTATCGCGGAGGCTCAATATAATATAGATCGTGGAATTTTAAGAGGCCAACAATATGGATTGCAATTTGCAGGGGGTGCATTTTTAAAATGTCCCGATGGAAAATATAAGGTAGGTAAGATTTATAATACAAGAAAGGCGGCACCTTATCCAGCGGTTATACATACTGAAAAAATTGATTTTACGCCTAGTGGAAGCGATTACAGTACTGGATTTCGTGTAGAGAAATATGAGTTCAGTAAAAAATCTCAATCAGGTCGTAATTTTGGTGAAGCAGATATCTCCATCGTTCGTTTAGCCGATGTTTATTTAATGCGTGCAGAGGCAAAATTACGCAAGTCAAATGATGTAGCTGGAGCTTTAGCGGATGTTAATAAAGTTAGAACATCTAGAACGGCTAACATGCCGGCCGGGTCTGCCTTGTCTACCATCAATTTAGACTTGTTATTGCGCGAGCGTGGTTTTGAGTTGTATTGGGAAATGCACCGCAGAACGGACTTAATTCGTTTTAATAAATATGAAAGCGGTTGGACTGAGATGTCAAGCACAAATAAAAACAAGCGAATCTTCCCAATCCCACAAACGGCGATTGACGGAGCTTCTAACTTGCCAGGGTATTTAAAACAAAACGCTGGATATTAATATATTTTAACCTGTTGATGAAAAGCTGGCAAGGATTTCCTTGCCAGCTTTTCTTTTTTATAGCCGATTGGAATTGTATTTTAATCATGCCGGCTTTTTTTATAATTAGTCTATAAAAATCAAGAATCTGATTAAATTTGTTTTTTATCTAAATAAAATTCTATGTTTAATCGAAGAGAAGCAGTTTCCCGAATAGCGATGATGGTGGGGGGCGCATTTACCGCACCTACTTTATTTGCTATGGATGTTAAGGAAAGCGGGAAATTTTTGAATGCAGATTTGTTTTCATTAACAGATGCTCAAAGACAAGTAGTAACTGCCGTGGCAGAACACATTATCCCAAAAACAAATACAGCTGGCGCAATCGACGCCGGTGTTCCGGCATTTATAGAATTGATGTTGAAGGACTGTTACAAGGCTCCTGAGCACGCAAGTTTCCTTAAGGGTGTAAACGATTTAATTAAGGCTAAATTTTTGTCGCAAAATCAGGATGGCCAAGTGGCTATTTTGACGCTTTTGGAATCGAATACAAAGGACATGATGCGCAGCTACCAACAACGCAGAATGAAGGTGGGCGACAATGTAGACAAGGAAACGTTGGAAGGTGCGAATGGCGTTCCATTTTGGCGTTTGATCAAGGAATTGACTCTTTTAGGATATTATACTTCAGAAAAAGGGATAGAGGCTTCGTTTATATACCAACCGATCCCCGGGAAATTTGAGGCAACCAAATTATTGCCTGGTCAAAAATCATTTCAATATTAATTTTTAGGATAAGATGAACATAAATATAGATGCCATAAAGGGTCAAAATTTCGATGCAATTGTCGTTGGCTCCGGAATTTCAGGCGGTTGGGCCGCCAAAGAATTAACCGAAAAGGGATTAAAGGTAGCCGTTATTGAGCGTGGCCGTGAGATTAAGCACATTGAAGGATATGAAACTGCGATGAAACATCCATGGGAATTTGATCACAGAGGCAGACCTACCAATATGGCCGCGGAGGAGTATTGGGCGGGTATGCGAACAGGTTATACGCCTAATGAGGAGCATCGCTATTTGTTTGAGAATGATAAACAAAATCCATACATCGAGAAGAAAGGTGGGTTTGATTGGATACGTGCGTACCATACGGGAGGAAAATCTCTTTTATGGGGCCGTCATTCGTATCGTTGGAATAAACAAGATTTTGAAGCTAATGCCAAAGATGGCATCGGTACCGACTGGCCTATTCGCTATGAGGATATGGCACCTTGGTATTCCTATGTAGAGAAATTTGCAGGAATTTCTGGCCAAGCGGAAGGATTAGACGTATTGCCAGATAGTGAGTTCCAACCAGCGATGGCTATGACAGCTCCGGAAGTACATTTTAAGAATGAAGTAAATAAAAAATTAGGCCGACCCGTTACTTTGGGTCGTGTCGCACACTTAACAAATCCGGGAAAAGTTCACACGGATTTAGGTCGGAGCTCATGTAATTACAGAAATAAATGTATGCGTGGATGTCCCTATGGAGCTTATTTTAGTTCTTTGTCGGCGACCTTACCAGCAGCGATGCGCACAAAACGTTTGACGATGGTGCATAATTCGATTGTCTCTGAAATTATCTATGATGAGGCTACCCAAAAAGCGAAAGGGGTACGTGTGATTGATCAAAATACCATGGAGGTTAGAGAGTATTTCGCAAAAATTATTTTTGTGAATGCGGGGGCTATCGGCTCTACCTCTATTTTAATGAATTCAAAATCAAGTCGTTACCGAAATGGATTAGGAAATGATAGTGACCAATTAGGTCGCAACATCATGGATCATCATTTAAATGTGGGGGCTTCGGCAACCGTTGAAGGATTTGAGAGCGATTATATGTTTGGTAACAGACCTAACAGCCTTTATATTCCTCGTTTCCGCAACTGGGGAAAAGACAAGCGTGATTATATCCGTGGATTTGGATATCAGGGTGGAGCCAGTCGTGATGGTTGGGGACGCGGAACAGGTATGGATGGATTTGGAGCAACTTTCAAAGAAAGCTTAACTCATCCTGGAAAATGGAATGTTGGTTTTGGAGGATTTGGTGAAATTTTACCTGATCCAAACAACCGTTTCCAATTGAGTCAAACCGTGAAAGACAAATGGGGACTTCCTGTGTTGGAATTTGAAACTTCTTTTGGATCCAACGAATTAAAAATGAGGGAAGATATGATGCATGATGCGGCAGAAATGTTAGAGGCTGCTGGATTTAAAAATGTCAATGCGTACAACAGACAAGGAACGCATATTGGGTTAGGTATTCATGAAATGGGTACGGCACGTATGGGTACCTCCGTTAAGAATTCTATTGTGAACAAACACAATCAAGTGCATGAAGTTAAAAACGTGTTTATGACAGACGGCGCTGCTATGGCTTCCGCTTCTTGTGTAAATCCATCGTTGACTTACATGGCCATGACCGCACGTGCAGCTGATTTTGCGGTAAGTGAATTGAAGAAGAAAAACTTATAGGTTCGCGATTGGATTAACTAAATACATCGGAATCATATGTAAATACAATAGGCCGAAGAAATGTTTCTTCGGCCTATTTTTTTGTTCAAATTTCTTTGAAAAGATTCGTAGCGGACTATTTTATTTCAGCGATGGATTTACGCATAATTTTAGTCCAAATCTCGTAGCCTTTTTCATTAAAATGAAGTTTATCATCGATATGTAATTGAGGCTGGTATTTTCCATCAGCACCTAACAGAGCACTCGCCGTTTCGACAAAATACATGTTGGGTTTAGTGGAGCTGTAATTTTTTATCAGCTCATTGGTCTCCTGAATTTTATCCCAAACTTCCCAACGGCGTTCATTGGGGGAAATAGCAATGTAATAAATGGGGGTATTCGGGAATTTTGAACGAAGTAATTTTACGACATATTTATAGGTTTCAAGAATTTGGAGTGGGCTTTTATCTTGCTTGCTCACCGACAAATCATTGCTTCCAGAATACATATAAATAGCCTTTAAGGAATGATTAAAAGCGATCCTTGGAATATAATACGCCATTTCACTGATATTTGACCCACCAAATCCATGGTGAATAATTTCAGCAGGTGCTAGGTCTTTTTTTATGGTTTTCCATAATCGGATGAATGAGCTGCCCGTAAATAATAGGGCATTAGAAGAGTAATTCGTTTTTGAATCTTCTACTTCAAGTGCTTTTATCTCTTTTTCAAACCGAGTAATTTTGGGCGTTGTTTTAGTGCGATTGACGAGGGCATAAAGCCATTCGCCAACCTCCTGCAGCGAGGAAAGGATGGCGGGCTTATTGTTGTCTAAGGTGTGACCTAAATTTTCGGATAATTTGACACCCGTGGGTACCCCCTGGTTTAAGGCTCTTTCAAAAATAATTTGGCTTCCATATTTAAAATTATGGTAGGCAAATGAGGAATCAAAAGGAACTGTTTTATCCGCCGTTCCATGGACATTGAATACGGGAACATCTCCCGTATTTAGCCAGTTAAAATTGACCATTGCCCCCCAGAAATTAACCACTCCATGTATTTTCGACGAAAACCCTTCGTTGCCCGAAGTTCCTTCCATGTTGCCATTTTTTGCCAAATCGATGTACGCGGGAACTTCTTTTTGATCCAAATAGGCCAAGTGCAAAGCGGTCATCGCGCCAGCAGATCCCCCAGCAATATAAATTTTACTTGTATCGATGCCGTAGTTTTCCGCATTTTTTCTAAAAAATCGAACGGCTGCTTTCGCATCTTGAACCGCACGAATCATGGCCTCAAAATAGGATACGTCTGATTTAGGTTCCGCAATTCCCAAACGGTAATTAATAGACCCCACAACAAAACCTCTATGACTTAGATTTTCCGAAACAACTCTCGAGTAGCCAGTTCGTTTATCGCCATTCACAAAACCGCCTCCATGGACAAAAACGACTAAGGGGCGTTTTTTCAGCGTGTCATTTTTAGGAGAGTAAACATCCAGAGAGTGCTTCTCAATTTCATTTTTTATGTTCACCGATTGACCATATGGAATGTTCATTAAGGTGTCGATGGATTCAAATACTATATTTTTATACCGTTTTTGGCCTTGGCTAAAGCTAGAAAAGGAGATAAGAATAAGAATTAAGGGGAAGTATATTTTTTTCATAGTGGGGTAAATTTAATATAAGAAACTCGAATAAATTGGGGTATTCTTATTTTGTTTTTATTTGGGTATTTTTGTCTTATAAATATTTCCTTTGAAAAACCGCATCCTTCTTTTTGATACGATTACGGACGGGCATCACCCCGACTACCTCATTCATTTAATCGGATTTTATAGCGGCAACCAAGAAGTTGAATTATTTGTGGCAACGGGCGAATCTTTTAAATCGCAGTTTGATGAAAGGCAGAAAGCTGAGGATAATCCATGGGGAGATAACGTGACATTTATGCCTATTCCTACGGATAAATTAAACTCCATCCACTCAAAACCCATTTATTTGCGTTCTATCATTGAATGGAATATGCTGGTTGAAACCGTTAAGGAAATTAATGCGAGCCAAGTTTTGTTGATGTATTTTGATTATTATCAACTGGGCATATTGATCGGCAAAAAAGCCCCATGTCCCGTTTCAGCCATCTATTTTCGACCCAATTTTGCCGAAAATGACAACGGAATTTATCCTCAAATAAAAAAGTGGATGCTTTCCAAAGTCTTGAAAAGTGGGCAAATTCAAAACTTATTTTGTTTGGTTCATGCATTGGTTCCGTATATGGAAGCGCAAAAAACGCAGACCCATATTGTCCTCATTTGTGACCCGGTAAAACAGTTTGAAGTCTCAAGCCCTGAGGTTGCCGAGTTTAGAAATAAATTCAAAATCCCGACAGATAAAAAGATATTTTTAAACTTTGGATACCTGGATGACCGAAAAGGAATGGAGGTTTTTATCGACGCATGTGCGACCTTACCCAAAGAGGCACTCGCCAAAATTTGTTTAATGCTCGCAGGTCCCGTACCTGAATATTACGAGAAATTAATAGAGGCAAAACTAGCCCAGGCCCCAGCACTTGAAGTCATTCGCTGCTATGGATATTTACCTGCGCGTGAAGTCCAAATTTGTTTTGAAATAAGCGATGTAGTGCTAATCTTATACCAAGATTTCCTGAATATGAGCTCTGTGTTGATTCGGGCGGCTATGGCAAATAAGCCAACTTTCGCGACTCGTACCGGGATGATCGGTGAATTGGTGTCTAGAAATAATTTGGGCCTTATTGTGGATGCAACTTCCATAAACGAAGTAGCAGGTGATTTAACGAAGATCATTCAAAATGGAATTTCTTATTCTAAAGACAATTTAAAGCAACTCGCGGAGGAAAACTCACTGTATTCTTTTTTGTCAACCATCGATCAGACCATTCGCTAGAGCGGGATGTATTGAATGTGATTTTTTAAGCTTTTTAAAAGACTTTTGGTACGCTCTGGTCTAGCATCCGTGATAAATACTTGGCCAAAATGATCCTGTGCCATCATTTCAATTAATCTCTGAATTCTTCGGTCATCCAATTTATCAAAAATATCATCGAGCAATAACAAAGGTTTTCTGGGTTTTGCAGCCACAAGGGAGTCAAATTGGGCTAATTTCATCGCCACCACAAAACTTTTTTGCTGGCCCTGCGAACCAAATTTTTTAACAGGAAATCCATTGATTTCAAAAGAAAATTCATCCCGATGAATTCCGATGGTACTTCGCTGTGCAGCTAAATCTTGTTGCTCGCCCGCTTTCAATGTGGCATCGAATTCCCCAGAAATAAAAGTGGATTCCAGCGTGATACTGACTTGCTCCCGATCATCCGATAAGGCCGCATAATGCATTTGGAATTGAGGTAAAAAGCTTGCCAAAAATTCAATTCTTGCCTGATGAATTTGCTCTCCCAAAGTAACCATGGGTTCATGGTAAATGGCTAATTGCAAATGGTCCACTTGGCCCCTTTCGGCAAATTGTTTTAATAAGATATTTCGCTGCTGAACGACCCGATTATACCTCAATAAGTTTTCTAAAAATCCCCGATCTAACTGTGACATCATGCCATCAAAAAACCGTCGCCGTTCTTCACTTCCCTCCCGAACTAAATCAGTATCGTGTGGATCCATTAATACGATAGGAAAATTTCCAATATGATCCGCTAACCTTGGATATGGTTTTTGATCCCTCAGTAGTGATTTTTTATGTCCCCGTTGCACAGCACAAGTGATTTGTGTTTCACTCTCAGGAATTCCAGATTCCAAATGTTTTTGGTAAATAAAACTACCCTGAACCATAAAAAAGTCCTTTTCATGCTGAATACAAAGTGGATCTGCAAGGCCTCGTGCACTCTTGGTCATGGACAAAAAATGGATGGCGTCAAGCAGATTCGTTTTTCCAATTCCGTTTTCGCCCACAATGCAGTTTATTTCTGGAATGAAGTCAAATTGAGCCTCCTCATACGATTTAAATTGCTTGACCTGTAAAGATTTTAGGTACATGAATGAGGATAAAATGGCTTAAACATGTAAAAATAAAGAATTTAATGTGATTTTTTGGAAGGAATCAAGGGAATTTGAAGCAATTTTTGGCAGCTACGTTGTTTTGTTTTAATTTCGCATGATTAATAGGACTCGGGATTTTCCAACAGCCCTATTTTAAATGAATCAATATTCGATGGCAAAGAAAGACACACAAGCACCTAAGTATTCCAAAGAGACCTA
>CAMBGA010000100.1 GCA_945866095.1 Spirosoma fluviale | reverse complement strand
ACAGTTAATCTTTTAGACAAGAATTTATGTTTCAGTTTTTTGTGATCTCCAATTATCCTTTTCTGAATTCATGTGCCGTTTGAATAGCGGCCCTTAAATTTTCGATGGGCGTGGTATTGCTAACGGTGCAATTTGCACTTAAAATCACCCGGTTGGGAGCATTTTTCAATACGTCTATCGTAGCTTTTTTAACTTGGTCTACGGTTCCCGTTGAGATGACACCGTGACGATCCAATCCTCCCATAACGGGTCTTTCAAAGATTTCAGAGGCTTTTTACAAAGTCAAAGCTTTTCCATCCGCTTGCAGTGGGATGTTAACTATTTGTCCAGGATAATCTTGGAATCGAGGGGTAAATCCCTCATATTCACCATCATAGTCGCAGATGTGGAGGATGTTGTAGGGAACTAATTGGGACACTTCTTTGTAAAGAAGCATATCAAAACTTTTAATCGCCCGATTAAATAATTGGTAGTCGGCCACGCGATTTGTTTCCCCACCTTGCGCACAGGTATAAAATCCATCTACGCCTAATTTAGCAGCCGCTTGAACGAAATTTAATATGGAAAGAGTTACATTTTCCATGCCGCGACACACTGCCTCTGGATCTTCTTTGACATGTTTAACAAGCAATTCCCAGGGCACGGCTTGCTTGGCCATTTGGTATGGCGAGTAAAGTGTTTGTATAATCATAGCCTCAGATTTTGCATCTTTAACTAGATTTTTAATGACGTATAGGATAGGCTCAAAAAACGACTCTGGCATAATCGGCTGCTTATACCAATCTTTCGCTGTTTTTATTTGCTCGTTCAGCGGAAGACTCATTCCGTCAAATTGAATTTTGACAAAGTCCATTTGAGTCGCTTTGAAATAATTCATATGGGCTTTAACCGCCTCGTCACCCTTTTTATTAAAGTGCATGAAAAATCCTGCGGGTACATAATCTGATTTTGATCCTTTTTGCAATACGTCTTCCATTAAATCCCTTTTGGATTTTGCCTTCGCATTCAATGGTTTTTTTAATGGGGAGGTTTGTGTTTGATTTCTTTCTTTCGCAGCACCCATTAGTCCTATTGTGCCTAATGAGCTTGATTTCAAGAAATTTCTTCTAGAGGAATTTTTCATAGTATAGCGTTTTTAAATAGAGTTTTTTTTAAGTTTAATGCTCAATTTTTAATTTACCCAAATGACTAAATTTCAATGTAGTCATTTTTAAAACTACAGATCATTATGATTCATTTGAATAAGTTTATCATGGATGTGTTCGTATAATAAACTCAGATCATTTTTTAATCAAGTTTTTTTTATTGAAATTTATTCATTGAAAAACAAAAATTACAAATAATGTACGATTATATTATTGTCGGCTCAGGTTTTTTTGGTTCCGTTTGTGCGAGAGAATTAACAGATAAAGGTTTTAAATGCCTTGTTTTGGAGAAGAGGAGTCATATTGGCGGAAATTGCCATACAGAAAAAGTTGACGGCATTAATATGCACACCTATGGACCGCATATTTTTCATACGTCTAATGAGCGTGTTTGGAAATGGATCAACCAATTTGCTACGTTTAACCATTTTACCAATCGGCCTATAGCGAATTATAAGGGCGAATTATTTGCCCTTCCTTTTAATATGTGGACTTTCAACCAACTGTGGGGAGTGACGCATCCTCATGAGGCGAAGGCCATTATTGCTGAGCAGTCGAAGGAAATAGGGGAGCCACAAAACCTGGAGGAGCAGGCGATCAAACTTGTGGGCAGGGATGTGTACGATAAACTGATCAAAGGATATACGTCCAAGCAGTGGATGAAGCCTCCCAATGAATTGCCCAAAGAGATCATTAAACGCCTTCCCGTTCGCTTTACGTACGATACGAATTATTTTAACGATCCATACCAAGGTATTCCCATCGGCGGATATACCCAGATTTTTGATCAATTGTTGGCGGGAATAGAGGTCCAATTAGAAACGGATTACCTGGCGGATAAGTCGGCCTGGGATGCCAAAGCCCGTCACATTATATTTACCGGCCCCATTGACGCGTATTATGACTATCAATTTGGCCCTTTGGAATACAAAACCACGCGTTTTGAGCATAAAAAATTAACGGATACGGATAATTATCAAGGCGTTCCCGTGATGAATTATACGGATGCGGAAGTTCCTTATACGCGCATCATTGAGTACAAACATTTTGAATTTGGCCAAACCGATACGACTTGCATCACGTATGAATATCCTGAACCTTATGTGGCCAAGGTGACTGAGCCCTATTATCCGGTGAATGACCAAGCCAATAATGCTATTTTTGGTCAATATAAGGCTTTGGCAGATGCGGAGACTCATGTGTATTTTGGTGGCCGATTGGCTGAATACAAATATTACGACATGCATCAAATCATTGAGCGGGCGTTCGATCTATTGGATGAATTGAATTCATAATTCATTGGGATCAAATAATTTCATTTTTTGTTTTGAGATGGATATTCTATATTTTTTGGTAAATTCAAAAAAATAAACCTAAACCTATGAAAAGTATTTCTTCCCTGAGGTCGATCTTCGTCCTTTTATTCATTGCCTTTTTAGCAACAAGCTCTTTTGTTGGGTTTGCAAATCCTCCGAAAAATTCAAAAGCTAAAATCATTAAGACCTTGATTGTCGACGGTCAAAATAACCATGACCAATGGGCCAAAGTGACTTATATGATGAAGCGTTATTTGGAGGAAACAGGAAAGTTTTCAGTGGATGTTCAAAGAACAAAATATACATGGAATGGAAAGGGTTTTGTCGATCAATATAAGATTCCTGGACTTGCGGCGACGGTCGATTTACCTAAGTCGAAAATGGATTCCAGTTTTCATCCCAACTTCGCAGCGTACGATGTCGTGATTTGTAATTTTGGTTGGAATGCAGCGCCTTGGCCAAAAGAAACCCAAGATGATTTAGATAAATTCATAAAAAAAGGCGGCGGTTTGGTGATCATTCACGCGGCAGATAATTCATTTGCGGAGTGGCCTGCGTATAATCAAATGATTGGTATTGGTGGTTGGGGCAATCGAACTGAAAAGGATGGTCCTTATGTGTATTATGACTTAAATAACCAATTGGTCCGCGACATGGCTCCTGGTCGTGCGGGTTCACATGGACCACAAAAAGATTATCAAATTACGATTCGTAACTCAAATCATCCGATCACCAAAGGAATGCCTTTGACTTGGATGCACGCGCAAGATGAGATGTATGATCGATTAAGAGGCCCGGCAGAAAATATGGAGGTGTTGGGAACTTCTTTTTCTTCCATTGAAAATAAGGGCTCAGGCCGACATGAACCCATGTTATTGACGATCAATTATGGCAAAGGAAGAGTTTTCCACACGCCTATGGGCCATGCGGATTATTCGGTGAGTTGTGTCGGATTTATTACGAGCATTTTACGTGGGACGCAATGGGCTGCTACAGGAAAGGTAGATATTCCAATTCCTACTGATTTTCCAAAATCGGATGTGGTTAGTAAACGTGAATTTAAGGATTAAGAACAAAAAAATATTGAACATATGAGTACTCGTCGAGATTTTATACAAAAACTTTCATTGCCATTAATGGCCATGCCTTTTGCTGCTTCTGCGGCTAATGAACTTGAAAAATCGGGTTTTACGGCCCCTAAAATTACTCTTTCAACGGTGGCCGATGGCCCTGTTTTACGGGTAGCACTGATGGGTTTGGGAGGATATTGCAATATGGTGGCCAAAGCGATTCAGGCATGTCCTCGAGTTAAAATCACAGCTTTAGTGAGTGGAACGCCGGCTAAATTGGCCTCCTGGGGGGAGAAATATCAAGTCCCGGAGTCGAGTCGGTATAATTACTCGACCGTCGATCAAATCAAAGACAATAAGGAAGTGGATGCGGTGTATATCACTACACCCAATGCTTTGCATAAAGACAATGCGATTCAGATTGCCCGAGCGGGCAAGCATGTGATTGTGGAGAAGCCGATGGCTTTGAATGCCAAGGAGGGAAAGGAAATGATTGATTATTGCAAGAAGGCCGGGGTTCATTTATTGGTCGGGTATCGCATGCACTTTGAACCAAAGACTTTGGAAGTTGTCCGCATGCGACGTGAGGGAGAATTTGGGAAGATTTTATTTTTCCAAGGGCTTTCTGGTTTTGTGATTGGCGATCCTAAACAATGGAGATTAAATAAGGCCTTGGCCGGGGGTGGTTCCATGATGGACATTGGAATTTACTCGATCAATGGCGCACGCTATATGGTAGGTGAGGAGCCTATTTGGGTGACGGCACAAGAAACGAAGACGGATTTTGTGAAATTTAAGGAGGGGGTTGATGAGACGATTCAGTTCCAAATGGGTTTTCCAAGTGGTGCGGTTGCCTCTTGTTTATCGACCTATGCCTTAAATAATTTGGACCGCTTTTTTATGGATGGGACGAAGGGGTTTGCGGAGTTGAAACCCGCTACAGGTTATGGGCCTATCATGGCGAGAACGAACAAAGGCGAGATTGAGTTTCCACATGTGACCCATCAAACCGTTCAAATGGATGAAATGGCCAAGATATTATTGGATGGAAAACAGCCGATCATACCTATGGATGGGGAAGAGGGCTTAAGGGATTTGCGTATTGTGGATGCCATTTATGAGGCTGTTCGTACCGGTAAAAAGGTGAAGGTTTAGAAAGGTTTTACTCAAACCTGATTTTTAAAGTGGTATGCCATCAAAGCCAATCATTTGATTTTGGGCTTAAAAGCAGTTCGCAACAACAGAAATGTTAAGGTGTGGTTTTTATTATTTATTAAGAATTAATAAAAGAATACCCAATGTAATAGTCATTTGGCTTGCCCAAAAGATGAACATCCATTTGGTTAAATCAGATTTTGCTTCGGCAATTTTTGTGTAGATACTAGCTTTGACTTCGGTGAATTGTTGGCCATTGAATGATTCGGCATCTTTGAATCTCTGATGAATATTAGATTGAAATTTAGAGAATCTCTGATCAATATTTGATTGATTTTGATTGAATCTTTGATTTGTAGCGGATTCAAATGTGATGAACTTTTGATCTATTTTATTGAATTTTTTCTCAAAGGGTAATTCCAAACTATTAAATCGAGTATTTATCTCATTAATTTTTTCGTTCAAAAATTCTTTGGTGACCAAATTTTCGAATCTGTGGTCATTAAGTTCGTGAATGCTTGAGACAAATTCCATGGCATCGTCGTCGTTAAATTTCAGTTTGGCACGAGCGATATCGTACAGTTTTATGTTTAGTGGTTTCAAGGTCAAATGTAGCTTTAAATTTTAAAAATCAAAGCTAATTAACTGATCATTTTTCGACCTAAAAAGTATGGAAATATCTGTTTCCTGTAGCATTTAGATAAAATAAATGGCTTCAAAAATAGATCATTAAGAAATTATAATTCTTTAGAGGATTACTTTAGTATTGACAAATTTATTTTACCTAGGCCTTTCAAAAAAATAGACGCAATCGCTTGCGTCTATTTCAAATATCAGTACTAATGCTTAACAATTCTAAACTTTATAATATTGCTCCCATCCTTTTCTTGGAGGTGCGCCTACCAGCAATTGGTTGGCCAATTTGTTATTGGTAATCTTTTTGGTATTTCGGTCAAACAGTAATTTAGTATTTAATTTTTGTGCCATCACACCTAAGGTAAATACTTGGCTTAAAGGTCCCGCAATCGCGAAGGGCGATCTCGTTTTCTCCAATCCCATACATGCCTTAAGGTAGTTGGCATAGTGATTCGACGGACTCACAGGCACCACGGGTAACTTATTCGCCATATCCTTCGCTTTATCCTCTGGAATGATCGACAAGGTACTTCCGTGGGATCCACCTTTAAAGGTCAATTCTTTCGAGTAAATAATCTTGCCTGGATTTAGTTTAACCGGTTGGATCTTTCCGTTGCTTGCCGGAGGAATATTCGGATCTAATGCAGAAACACCATAACCCGCAGGAACAGGAGGGAGGTTATTGATGCCATCGTACCAAGTAAGATCCAGGGCGGGCATGTTGCCACGCGAAGGAAACTTAAACAACAAGGTCGTCGATAGCGGATAAAAGAATGGATTATGTCCATCCGCCCTTTGCATATTGATTTCCGTAGGCAATCCCAAATTCAAAAATTCATGCGCGGTATCCATGATATGGGCACCCCAGTCACCCAGCGCACCTAATCCATAGTCGAACCAACAACGCCACTGGCCATTGACAAAGTCTTTTTGGTACTCATGTGGCTGCACCACTCCTTGCCAGATATCCCAATCCAAGGTGCTTGGAACAGCTTCCCCCGCAGGGAATTTCTTAATGTTGGTATCCCAACCATGCCATCTGCGAGCGGAGTTCATGTGCGCGGTCATGGACGTCACATCCTTGATAATGCCCGCTTCTTGCCAAGCTTTGAACTGAAAATAATTGGCCTCCGAATGGCCCTGATTCCCCATTTGGGTCACCAGATGGCTATGTTTTTTGGCGGCTGCCATCATGAGTTCTACTTCATTAAAGGTTCGGGCCATCGGTTTCTCCACATACACATGTTTGCCTAAAGCCAAAGCCATCATCGTAATCGGGAAGTGCGAATGATCTGGAACGCCTATGGCTACCGCCTCTATTTGGCTTCCCATTTTGTCAAACATCGTTCTGAAATCTTGGAAACGTGGCACATCGGGGAATTTTTCTAATACAGCCCTCGTTTGAGGAGCTCCCATATCCACATCGCAGAAGGCCACAAAATTAGCTAATCCGGTTTTGGCGAAGGACATGACATCAGAACCACCCTGGTTTCCAATACCGATACAAGCTAAATTCACTTTATCCTTAGCGGGTAAATTAGCCGGTCCTGGTAAATAATGGTTGGTCGATGAAGTCCAAATAGAAGGAAATGCAGAAGCGGCTGTCAATAAGGTCGATTTTTTCAAAAATGATCGACGCGATTTTTCGTTTGATTTCATAGTTTATGTTTAAGCCTTCAAATTAATTAATATTTAATAAAATTCAACAAACTGAAGATTTTAGGGATAAGAATTTGTGATTTTTTTTGGATATTGCCCACTCAATTTTGAACGAATCATTTTATGTCGACGACCCATAACGAAGCGCCAGCCATGGCAAAACCTACTATTGCTTTAATTCATCATGTATTTTTCTGGTTGAACAACCCAGATTCAGAGGCAGACAAAAATGCATTAATTGCCGGTTTGAATACCTTAAGAGCGATCCCTTCCATTCAAAGAATGCATGTTGGCGTTTTAGCTTCTACTGAAAAGAGAGATGTAGTGGATACTTCTTGGGATGTTTCTGAAATTATGTTTTTTAACGACGCGGCAGGTCAAAAAATATATCAAGATCATCCAATTCACATGGAGTTCGTAAAAAATTGCGCACACCTTTGGAAAAAGGTATTGGTGTACGATGCGCAGGATGTGTAAGCTTTTATTTTTTATCTAAGTATCCTATTTCAAAAATTGGCATTTTTTGAGAAGGGTAAATCATTTTGATTGGCCTACCTAATTTGTAATAGGAGTTCAATTTTTTATTAAATGACTGTTTGTTTCGGGTATCCACATAATCAATATTCATGACATTGATAATTGGAATTTTTAATGAGTCCGACAAACCCAATAGTCTAGTCATTTGAATGGTGTCTAAAGGGCTTACCCATGTCACAATATCATCATTTTGATCATCGATGGATCTAATATAATAAAAGCTCCAAGAGTCGAAATTTACAATAGCCTTCTTTTTTTCAGATGAGCCGGTATGTTTTTGAATTGTAGAATAGTCAACGCTGATCCAATAAAACCAATCACTAATTTTATAGTTAATACTAACCATAAGAAGCGCAAAAACGAAGTAAATTTTCAAATAGATGCTGGTATAAAATTTATAGGAGTTGTCGAATAAAAGGCCAAAAATGGGAATCCAAACGAAGATAAAATGGTGCCCCCATTTTACTCTGCCTAATATCAGGAAGGTAGCCAACATCATGGCAATCGTTAGGCCATAAAGGCTAGCTTTATAGAAATCGTTGGAATTCGGGTTATTTTTCCAACGTATAAATGCAGAACCTAATTTGCTGAAGTTTCTGATAATAAATTGAGAAACAAAAGCGAATAGAAATAGGAGCAGAAAAATAGGATAATCTTTGAAATAGAAATGTTGATAATATGTGCTACCTAGCAAATTGCGGTTCAGATAAAAACTGAAATCAAACTGTTTGATGAAAGCGTTGGTGCCTTCAAGTCGATCATCAAAAATTTCCTTTAATGTTTTCTTGTTTTTATATGGATGTAATACACCCTTAATTAATGATTCAAGCCCTAATTTTTCTTCATCAAGTAAATGTTTCTTTAAGGGTTTAGTTTCAAAACTAGGTGTATCATGACTGAAGTACTTTACTGAAAGATTTGAATTCAAATATTCACTAAATAAGGTAAACAATACAAGCAAAGTAATGCAGATTGAAATAGTTGATTTCCAATTAATATCTTTAAAATTAATTTTAACCAAACAAAATGGAATTAGCGAAGGTATTAAGTAGAGAAAAAACAATTTATCAAAGCATGCTATTGCCCAAATGAGTAATAAAATGCTCGATAGCCAAAAGAGTCTAAAAAACGATTTTGATGTATATATTTTAAGTACTAATATTCTGGTTAGTAAATATATAATTAGCGCTAAATTGACAGGTCCCGCATCGTGAAGTATAGTAAAATAAAAAGGAATGAAAAGGCACATGACCCAAGTGCCTTTTTCACCTAAATTCAGCTCCTTCCTAAGTAAGTAAAAGAATAAAATCAAAGACAAAAAAGAGTAGATGCCTTTGCCTATGATCAATGGAAATAATTTGAAAAACGGATAAAATAGTATTCCTTGTATTGTCCCTGTGTAAGGGAAAGGCATATTAAATTGATAATTTAACATGCTTTTACT
>CAMBGA010000099.1 GCA_945866095.1 Spirosoma fluviale | reverse complement strand
AATTGTACATACTTTGTTCTGGTTGCATACATTCCTATTTGATTAGATAAATCATATATCAAAGTATTTCTGATAAGTGCTTTATCATTAGCTGGGGCATATAAAATGAAATCCGATTGCTTTGGGAAGTCCATAATAACACTGTCAGTATCTTCATCAAAAGCATCTCTTAATTCAAAACCATAAGATTTTTGATCAAATAACCTAAATGAAGTTGAACCTCGGTATTCGATACCAATATTGGATTTAAAAACAATGGTGTCCCCTAATTGAATTTGGATAATTGACTGCACTTTAGGTTCATTAACAATTTTATTACCTTTTGTATTTATATAAACAACTGGAACTTTATCCTTAAAATTAGATACTGGAGACCAAAAAGCATTCTTTGGAAAAGTATCTATAGCTTTATACACTGGTAATGGTACAATTGCTGACACTTCTTTCTTCTTGCAAGAAATGAATGTAAAAAGAAAAATAATTATTAGGCTAAAATATCTCATTAGACACCTAATATATGGAAAATATATTTTAGATTTATTATATTATAATTAAATTAATATGAACCCAATCAGAATAGCCACCGCTCAATTTGAAAACAAAAGTGGCGATAAAGCTTATAACCTCTCGGTGATAGATGAACTTGCTAGAAAAGCGTCTTTAGAAGGTATTGAAGTGCTCTCCTTTCATGAATGTTCAATTACTGGCTATACTTTCGCTTCCAAATTAAATAAAGAAGAGTTTTTAGCTGTGGCAGAATACATTCCTGATGGATCATCTGTTCAAGCATTAATTAGCATTGCAAAAAAATATAAAATTATTTTATTAGCAGGCTTATTTGAAAAAGATAAAGAGGATAAAATCTACAAAGCCTACGTATGTGTGGATGAAAATGGGCTTATTGCCAAATATAGAAAATTAAGCCCCTTTATTAATAAGTACATAAGCGCCGGAAATGAGTATTGCATTTTTGATTTGAAAGGATGGAAATGCAGCATACTCATATGCTATGATAATAATATTTTTGAAAATGTAAGGGCCACAAAATTATTGGGCGCTGAGATCATTTTTATGCCACATGTAACCATGTGCACACCTTCTAGCAGACCAGGTGCTGGATTTGTTGATCCTGCATTATGGCATAATCGCCACCATGATCCCACGACACTGATCAACGAGTTTGATAGCTTAAAAGGTAGAGCATGGCTAATGAAATGGCTACCATCAAGAGCTTATGACAATGCCGTATATGTCATCTTCTCTAATCCCATAGGAATGGATGATGATCAATTAAAAAATGGCTGTTCCATGATTATAGACCCCTTTGGTGATATTTTGGCAGAATGCAGAACATTTGATGACGCCTATGTTTCAGCAGAATTAATACATGCTAATATAGAAAAAGCGGGAGGTACCCGATATTTAAATGCCAGAAGACCAGAACTTTACAGAGATATCATCGGAAAAGAACATGATACTGTGCTTAAAGTAGTTTGGATGTCTTTAAAGTAATTTTTCAACTGTTTTTTTCTCGTTTCCATTTTGTTATTGAATCATTGTTTGAAAACACTCCCTACGGAAATACCAAATAGTTTGACGAAATAAACATAATTCAAAGCAGTACATACCAAAACCAACGAATAAAAATTGAGAGGCGACTAGCTAGTTGACCTACAAGGAATTACGCGAGAGATTTGACTCCTATTTTAAATGATGGATATTTTCTTTAACATTGTTTAATCGTAAGCAATCATTAGAAACTTTTAATGAGGATCAAATGAATGTTTCAACCTCTTAAATTAACATAGATCTAAAATTTAGGTAATGTCTGACAAATTAAATGCTTGGCTCTTTCGTTTCGTTTTTATTTGTGTGTTTGCGCTTCATTCTGTATTAATTAATGCGCAAGCCGTACAGCCAACCTTAAAACTAGCACTATTCGATGTAGACGCAACGCCACCGGTAGGGACTCAATTGACATATGACCCCATGGTTAATGACTGGGATTTGGGTTTGCGCGCGAAAGGGGTCGTTATTTTGGGTGCAGGGCTTCCGATTGTCATGTGCTCTGTCGATTGGATTGGGATCAGCAATGATAGCCAAGATGAATTTAAACGCGTTATGGCAGAAGCGGCTGCTACAATTCCTTCACGGGTAGTTGTGCATGCCATTCATCAGCATGATGCCCCCTCATCTGATTTAGGGGCGGAAAAATTACTGAAAGAGGCTGGCTTACATCCAATCGCTTTTGAAGGGACTTATACAAGAGATCTGATTAAACGCCTCGGACTTGCCATTCAGAAATCGATTTCTGACGCAGTACCCTTTACACACATCGGAAAAGGAGAGGCTCCCGTATATCAAGTTGCGTCCAATCGACGCATTATAGGTACTGATGGTAAAGCTAAAGCTTCGCGAACTTCAGCCACCCGTGATCCAGCCATTCGTGCTGAACCCGAAGGTTTAATTGACCCCATGGTCTCTTTGATTAGTTTTTGGAACCATGATAAACCCATTGCGGTTTTAAGTTATTATGCCTCACATCCACAAAGTTATTACAGAACTGGAGTGGCTAATCCTGATTTCCCAGGAATTGCTCGTTTTTTACGCCAATTGGCTGTTCCAGATGCGCTTCATATTCACTTCAACGGCGCAGGTGGCAATCTAACGGCAGGAAAATACAATGATGGAGATAAAAAAAATAGATTGATTTTGGCTGAACGTTTGGCAGATGGAATGAAAAGAGCATGGGATCAAACCCAACTTGAGCGCGTAGAACCCAATTCCATTCAATGGAATATCGAATCGGTCGCTTTAATTCCTGCAGCTCATATTGAATCGCTGGAGGCAAAAATGAAAACGGAGACCGCTGTATTTATAGCCAATAATTTATCAAAATTAGTTTGGCTAAGGCGTCTGCAATCTGGCAAAAAGATTGATCTTTCTTGTTTAAGCATGGGTCATGTGAGGATCCTTCATCTCCCTGGTGAGCCTTTTGTTGAATATCAACTGGCAGCCAAAGCTGAACGCAAAGATTTGTTTGTTGCCGTAGCTGGTTATGGAGATTATGCGGTGGGTTACATTGGAAATTCTATTGCTTACACAGAGGGTGGTTACGAAACCGGACAGGCTTCAGCCGTTACCGCAGAAGCAGAGGCCATATTAATGAAAGCCATTCGCAAGCTCTTACATTAATTTTTAAAATTAAGGCATATCCGATTTACGTATTTCTCACCTGATCCGAATGATTTCAAGGGTCAATTTTTTTGTCCACGAAATCGACATTCATGAGCATCACAAATATTTATTTTATCGAATAAAATGGATGAATGGTACTAAGCCAACTTCCTAATGACATGCTATTCAGAGAATTTGTAATTAATTATTTATAGGAGCCCAATAAGCGCAATGGCCCTCAGGGCTCACTGGGCCTTTAAATAGAAGACAAGCTCCACATGGTTTATCGGGAGCGGGTATAAAAAGGTTGCAATTGCTACATTGGTTATCTTCAACAGGCGATTGACTTACATAGGCCAATTTTTTTCTCTTCGAAATTTCTTCTGCACTGACTTTAGAAAGATCATCGCATGGGTTTTTAAGCTCATCTTGGGGGACTAATTTTTTGGTTGGCTGCTTTTTTGATGCGCTCGTTTTTTTCCATTCATTCACTGAGGCATTAGATTTTAAGCTCAGTATAGTTCCTGATCCGGCTAATAGAAAAACCATTTTCACATACTTTTGCAGAAAGTTTCTTCGTGCATACTTATTCTCTTTCATCTTAGTGGAATTTGCTCATTTTCAATGTTAGGTCTAAAAGATTTGAAATTAGTGCGGTGAGTAAAGTTGACGCAAAGTTTGAAAAGAAGCCTTTACTTCAGACTCCAATCCAGTGTTTAGTTGGCCTGCGATTTCCTTCAAAGCCCCATTTTTAGTTAAGCCTAATTTAAGTCCTTTTAGTGCAGCCGTTTGTACATTTAAATCGCTCATGGTGGGAAGAGATAATAAATTTAAATAGGAGACCCATTGGGATTTGTTGTTTCTAGCTGCGATGATATAGGAAAGGTCTTGCAAAAAACGGAGTTTCCAAGTTTCAGGATTTTGCAAAAATGCATTTTGGCCTACCATAGATTCCAAAAGATCTGGAGATGAACCAAGCTCTGAACTCAAAACCGCCACCCTCAGCCATTCATTTTGTCCTTGACTTTGAATTAGTTTAGAAAATGCAGCGATAATTTCTTGACTTTTAAACTGCCCGAGACTTAAGGTAGCCTGTAATTTTACCCTTTGGGAAGGATCATTTAACATTTTAAGTATGGTTGGAAAGGTTTCTGAATATCGTTCAGCTAGCATTAAAGCATTTTCACGAACACCAGGGGAAGAATCTTGCAATCCTTTTTTAATAACCGCTAAGTCCAAAGCGTTTAAACCCTCAAGAACGTATAAAAGGTGCAACCTCGTTCTTGGATCCTTGCTTTTATTCAATAGAAGTTTGGCGGTTTTCACTACTGACTTATCTTGACGTTCGACAAGCAAGCGATGAGCATGCGTGCGGTACCATCCATTTTCGTAAGATAAATAGTTAAGTAATTGGATACTTGATACAGCATTTAGATTGACCTTAACGCTTTTGTAAGAGCTGCTAACCGGTTTAACTCGATAGATTCGCCCCATATCACTACCTGCTATAAAATTCATGTCGGCCTTCAGGTCATCGGGAATCGAAACTGGTGTTTCAATATGTTGACGGTAATAATCAAGCATATATAGGTATCCGTCAGGGCCAACTGAAAATGTTACGGGACGAAACCAGGGATCAGTGGAAGAGATGAATTCCATATTTTTTTCTGATTCAGCTCGTTTAGCCACCATGACAGGACTTGATTCACTGGGACTTAGGATATCTCTGTGGACCAAATTTCCTGATACGTCACCCGTGAAAATATTTCCATAAAATTCTTTAGGCATTGCATCCCCAAGGTAGATAGTACTTCCGGTCGACCCACTAAAACGATCTTCCGCATATTCGATCCGATTCAAATTCGCTTCTTTAAAGGATTTATTTCTACGGGCACTTCTTTCCGCTCTCCAGTAGGGAGGTTGCGTTTCTTGAAAAGAATGCTCTTCGTGATCTGTGATACTGATACTAAATTTTGACATGGGAAGATAGGCATGCCTATGCGTATAGCGCCAAGGGATAATTGATTGTTGAATATGAATTGAATTCTCAGTAAAGAAGCGATGCCCCCAATCATCAATGGTTTGTCCAAATTGTCCTGAACCAGTTTCAAGCTCAAAAATATTTCGATCCATCCTAAAACGAAAGTCGGCACCTTTGACATCTAATGGAGGTGTTCCAGTTGATTTGATTAAGCTTACTTTTCCATTTTGGCCATGGTTATTTGCGTAAATCCAATTGTCAACGCCCAATTTCAGGCTGGTAATCTGAGCTTCTGAATTGTTTTGAAAAAAACCTGAAAATAAAATTTCCGAGGTATCTGATTTGCCATCCCCATCGGTATCCTCTAAATATAGAATATTAGGAGCTGCGGTAACAATGAGCCCCCCTTTCCAAAATAGCATACTAGTCCCCTCTGTGATATTTTCGGCGAAAATAATCGATTTGTCAATCTTCCCATCTCCATCTGTATCCTTCAACAAGCGAATTCGGCCATAGCCTTTTCCGGGCTCAACTTCATAGGGGTAATCGGGCATTTCGATGACATAGGCGTTTCCTTGCGCATCAAATTCTAAAGCTACTGGATCAAAGACATGGGGTTCAGATGCAAATAACTCAACGGAGAACCCCGCGGCCACATGTAACTTTTTCAAAGATTCTTCAGGACTGAGAGGTGCGGCATATCGCTGTGCCATACTCTCAGTCATTGCGCAAATGAATGCCATTAATAAAAGGATATTCCTGTTCTTTAAGGGAGTCTTCATAACTTATATTTAATGATTGAGATTTTCAATGAATAGGTCATTCTAATCGTTAATTAGGCTATTTTAAAATTAAAACAATTCAAAAGACCAAATTACAAAAAGTTGCTTTAAAATAATGCCAAATGATTACTAGCCCTAAAGCTAAAAAACTATTTTAAAATCTTAAATTTCGACTGATTTTTCCTCCAAAATTTTAGACTTACCGATTAAAATTAATTTTTATAAAGTTGGCCACTTTTAACTCTTACTGGTAAAATAAAGACTGATTTCAGTCTAAAACTAATTAGGATTTTTAAAATCAATAAATTAAAATCTTCATATTTAAACATAATTTTACGTTGAACAGAAAATTTAATTAGTTAATTAATAAGCAAAAGATGAACAACTTACATTTATATCGACTTGTATATGCCATTTTGTTTTTTTTGAGTATCGAACCTGCAATGGGGCAAACAGTTGTCGAAATTAAGGGAGATCAATTTTTTATTAATGGCAGTCCAACCTATCCAAATCGGTATTGGAAAAATTTAAAAATTGAGGGCTTATTGATAAACTCTCGAATGGTTCAAGGTATTTTTGATGATTTAAATCCTGAAACTGCTCCATCCTTTGCCTACCCTGACACAAAAAAATGGGATGCCAAAAGAAACAATCAGGAATTCGTTTCCAATATGTCGCTTTGGCATTCATATGGATTAAATTGCTTCACGATTAATATGCAAGGGGGTAGTCCAACGGGCTATGGAAATTCAAAATGTATTAATTCAGGGTTCAATAAAGATGGTTCATTGAACCTTGACTACCTGAATCGTTTAGATAAAGTTTTGAAAGAAGCCAATCGCTTGAAAATGGTGGTAATTTTGGGGCTATTCTATTTTGGTCAAGATCAATATTTAAATGATGAAAAAGCCATTATCAACGCTACCCATCAAATTACTGATTGGCTGTTTGCAAAGAAATATAAAAACGTACTGATAGAAATCGCTAATGAAACAAGTGAAAATGGATCTTATGACCATAAAATTTTATACCCAAACAGAATTCATGAGCTAATTAATTTAGTAAAAGAGAAGAAAAAGAATGGATATAGGTATTTAGTAGGAACAAGTTTCCGTGGTCTTGTTGTACCCACTTCAAATGTCATAATGGCTTCTGACTTTGTATTAATTCACGGCAACGGCGGTTCAAAACCCGAACAAATTCAGGATTTGATTGATAAAACAAAGAAAGTTGACGGATTCCGTGTAATGCCTATGATAAATAATGAAGATGATCACTTTGATTTTGAAAAAGAGACCAATAATTTGTCGACCTCATTAAAAAATTATGTTTCCTGGGGATATTTCGATTACCGCTTCAAAGGGGAAACCAATATAATCGAGGGCTACCAAACAGTACCGGTCGACTGGGGAATAAATTCGGAAAGAAAAAAAGGTTTTTTTGAAAAAATAAGGGAAATAACTGGGGGATTCAAAAAATAATTTGATCCGTACAGATATAGCTACGGTTTAGATCCGATTAAAATTTGATTATAGCCGTATCGACTCAGCCTTTCGAACCACCAGAATCCACCTCAAAAAGGGTCATATGTAATTAAAAACTACATAAGACCCTTTTTTAGTCGAAAATAAAAGCTTTTATCGAATACCCATAAATCTTGGTTTGTCAAGAGAACAAACTTGTTCAAACTGATTACAGGTATTTTGTACTATTGGTTTTTATTTTTTGACCAATTTGGTAATTTCTAGAACATCGTTCGTGATAGAACCAGTAATGGTTACCTCTTCGCCAACGAATTCTTCTACTTTTTTGGTGTCTTTGATGGAATAAACTTTATCACCACTGACAAAAACAATTTTAGCGCCTTTCTTTACGCAATCTTTAGCACAGGCGGCATGGCCTTTGCTATTGCCTTTAGCTCCGCATTTATCATCAGAGATAAATCCAGTCCACTCTCCTTTGTCAAATGCGTTGGCAGCTGTGAAGAAAAAAGCTACAACGGAAAGCATTAAGTACTTTTTCATATTTATGTTTTTTTTATTTTCAAATATAAATATTTTTTTATTAAATGATACTTTTTAATGTATGTCGTCAAAATATAAATTGTCAGCAATCATTGAATTTTCAAATTCATATTGTTCAAAATGGATCGAACTTGGCAATTAATTCATTTAAATAAAAAAAACACTTTTATAAAAAGCAGCAAAAAACGAGCACAAGCAACTGATTTTAACTAAATGATATTGAATCATTCAAATTTCTTGAATTGTAAAATTTGGGTTCCGTCTTGATCTGATTAAGATCCACTAGTGGATCAATAGAGTTGGCCCTTAGTTACGCCCAGATCCACCTCAAAAGGTTGAATTCTTTTATTTAACGGAGGTGAAAGCAAAATGGGTAACAAGAGAGGGATTTTCGAGAGAAATGTGGGTTTGTTTAAAATTATACAAAATGGTTTTATCGGTCCAATTTTGCTGACAATTTATAAAGATAAGCAAGGCATCTGATTATGATTTAGAACGGGGTTTGGTAGGTTAATTCAGTAGTTTTTTTGTACATTAGAATTTAGATAATAAATTAAATAAATTTTAATACTATGGCAATTGCATGGAAAGGGGTATTTCCCGCGGTAACCACAAAGTTTACATCTAATGATCAATTGGATCTTGATTTATTCAAGAAAAATTTGCGGGCCCAATTAGATGCTGGAGTAAATGGTATCATATTAGGCGGTACTTTAGGGGAAGCTAGCGTTTTAAATAATGAAGAAAAAGAAATTTTAGTTAAGGAAACTTTGGCATTTGTGAATGGCAAAGTACCCGTAGTCATTAATATAGCAGAAGGAAGTACGAGTGTAGCCGTTGCATTAGCGAAAAATGCAAAATTATGGGGTGCGCAAGGATTGATGTTATTGCCTCCAATGCGTTACAAATCAGATCATCGTGAAACGGTGCAGTATTTTAAAGATATTGCTGCAAGCACTGACTTGCCAATCATGATTTACAATAATCCAGTAGATTATAAAATTGATGTA
>CAMBGA010000098.1 GCA_945866095.1 Spirosoma fluviale | reverse complement strand
ACATCCACATAAGTTTCTAACTCAAGCATCTCAACCGTCAAAACATCCCCTAATGATAAAGGCTGCTCAAACGTGCGAAATTCTACCAATTTTTTCTTTGGAGTTGTTTTTGCTTTCTTGAAATGACCCAACAAAGATTTTGTTGTGTGCTTCTCTTTTTTCTCACCGTATCCGATTTGAACAGCATTATAGCCCTCTTTCTCAACAGTTTTAACCTGTGTTACCACACAAGGTCCAGCCTCAATCAGCGTACATGCAATGGATCTTCCATCTTCCATGTATAGGCTGGTCATTCCGACTTTTTTACCGATAATTCCTGACATATTATATTTTATTTATTAAAAAATACGCTTACAAGGCTAACTAGGCTTGTTGTAAGTATTATTCAAATTCGTTTTTCAACGAGATCGGAAACACAATAAGGACAGAATTGGTGATAGGCGACAAGGTAATCCCACTGTATTTACAGCGGTTATAACCTTGTGCAGCTTAATACTTAATTAATGGGTTGGGCATTCAACATTCATTAATCAATACCAGTTCTGACACAAAAAACAGAGACTTACCTCCATTTTAATCCCTGTTCAACCCGCATTTTTATGTTTTAAATAAATTCGAGAAGTTCTGCCAACCTCTTTCTGAATGAAAAACTGCGTTTGTGGAACGGGATTGCAAAGGTAGAAAAAATAATAATACAAACAAGGGTGTGTCTAAAAATATTTTTTGAGCCTAAATAAAAATTGTACTTTTCTTATAAATCCACTTCATTTTTAACACAAATCTTAGTAAGTTTGCACCTTAAACGCTTTAAATCAAGCGGTTTATTCCTAGTAAATAAGTTATTTCAAAAGATAAATATACATATGTCAAGTTTAGCCAATCAAAAAGGAGTACTACACGGAGATGCCGTGCAAGAGTTATTTGATATTGCAAAAAAGAATCAATTTGCTCTGCCAGCCGTAAATGTGACCGGCACTAATACAGTCAATGGAGTTTTAGAAGCTGCTAAAGCTGTTAACTCCCCGGTGATCATCCAATTCTCCAATGGCGGTGGCGTATTTTACGCGGGAAAGACTTTGGCAAATACCAATCAAGAAGCGGCAATCGCAGGTTCAATCTCGGGAGCTTATCACGTTCACCAATTGGCGAAAGCCTATGGAGTTCAGGTTATTTTACATACCGACCACTGCGCAAAAAAATTATTGCCTTGGTTAGACGGTTTATTAGATGCGGGTGAAAAGTTTTATGCCGAGACAGGCCAACCGCTTTTCTCGTCCCACATGATTGACTTATCAGAAGAGCCTATCGAAGAGAATATCGAAATTTGTGCTCATTACTTAAGTCGTATGTCCAAAATAGGCATGACACTGGAAATTGAATTAGGAGTAACCGGTGGCGAAGAGGACGGCGTCGATAATTCAGATGTCGATTCTTCTAAATTGTATACCCAACCATCCGAAGTAGCTTATGCTTATGAAGAATTAAGCAAAATTTCTCACAGATTTACGATCGCTGCAGCTTTTGGAAATGTGCACGGGGTTTACAAACCAGGAAACGTAAAATTACAGCCTGTAATTTTGAAAAACTCCCAAGATTTTATTCGTGAAAAATATAACTTAAAGGACGAAAGGCCAATCAATTTCGTTTTCCACGGTGGATCAGGATCATCGCGCGAGGAAATTCGCGAAGCGATTTCTTATGGTGCGATTAAAATGAATATTGACACTGATTTACAATGGGCTTTCTGGGAAGGTATTTTAGGTTTCTACAAGGCCAACGAAGCATTCTTACAAGGACAAATTGGTAACCCGACCGGTGAAGATTCTCCAAATAAAAAATATTATGACCCGCGTGTTTGGTTAAGAAAAGGAGAAGAAACCTTTGTAACCCGATTAAAATCTGCTTTTGAAGATTTAAACGCAAGCAACGCAAACCAATACCTATAATTTGCTTGCATCATTTCCCGATGAAAATTTGGGTTTAAGATTTTTTAATGGGGTCGGAGCATGTCGCCTCGACTCTTTTATATGTAAGCTACATTGATTATTTATTGATCAAATTTCCTGACTAAGTTTTAATTAAGATGAAAACCGAACTTCACCCAGCTAATACCCGAGGTACCGCAGATCATGGTTGGCTTAAAACCGCCTACAGTTTCAGCTTTTCCTCCTACCATAACCCAGCGCGAATTCATTTTGGTGCATTGCGTGTATTGAATGACGACTATGTGGCTGGAGGAATGGGCTTTGGAAAGCACCCCCATGATAATATGGAAATTGTCACCATTCCCCTAAAAGGTGCGCTAGCCCACGAAGATTCAGCAGGAAATAAAGGGATCATTCAAGCGGGCGATGTGCAAATAATGTCTGCCGGAACTGGGATTCATCATTCTGAATTTAATGCAAACCCAACCGAGCCCGTTGAGTTGTTTCAAATTTGGATCATGCCTAAACTGAAAAATATTACGCCTCGATACGACCAAAGAACTTTTGATCCCACCGATTTTATTGGCCAATGGAAAACCGTAGTATCGCCTTTGGGTTCCAATATAGATTCCCTTCAAGTCAATCAAGATACCTATTTCAATTTGACTGCGCTGGAATTAGATGAAACTATTGAATATTCCCTGCATGGGCCTCGCCAAGGAGCCTTTCTAATCGTCATTGAAGGTGCCCTTGAAGTAGCAAATAATTCATTGGGCCGCCGCGATGCAATTGGGATTTCTGAAACTGACAGTATTCAAGTTAAAGCTGCCTCCGCGAACACCAAAGCGCTTTTAATTGAAATACCCATGGTTTGGTAAAATTTCGATTTTAGGAAAACAGAGCTGCTCCTACCAGCTTTACTAACTTTTACAAAGTTAGTAAAGCTATATCACTCTAATTCTATAAAATTAGAAATATCCAACTCATTGGTATTATTCAAATGAAATAATTTGAATTCATCTATGCCCCCAAACCACTTTATAACTTTAATAGGAGAAACTATTCGCCTATTATTTTTTAATATAGCATTATAAGAACTCCACTTCCAATTACGAAAATCATAAACAACTTCATGTTTTTGGGGATTATTGTGTATGTAATGAATAAGCTTACTGACATATTCATCGCTATCCACGTGTACACGTTTATAAGGCTTTTGGAATAATGTGCCTGTCCTTGCATGTTGATGATTAAATGCTAATGCATACGATTGAAACAACCTTTGTAAATTATGAGCTATGTAATCATGCGTAGATCCAGCAGTTTTAGTACATCTAACATTTACCAAAAAATGATAATGATTTCCCATTAAGCAATAAGCATAAACATCCAAACATTCTCCCATATACTTCATCCACCTCCTCAAAAAGAAATCGTAATTTTCACTAGACTTAAAAAGTAATTTTTTGTCTATTGACCGATTATATATGTGGTAAAATTTGCCTTGTTCAAATTTTGTATGATAATGTTCCAGATGAGCCATTTTGATTTTTTCAAAATATACACTGTTTAATAGATTTAAAATAATACAAGGAACTGATTATCAATAAATTGATTTAATTTATCTAGATGGTTGTTTTAATTTCTTTCGCTTTAGCTTTACTAACTTTTAAAAAGTTAGTAAAGCTTAGCGAAAGGGGTAAAAGCATATGACTTATTTCTTGAAAGTCAAGCCCTTAGTGAGCTCATTTAAAGCTTTGATCTTCGCTTCAAAATCTCCTTTAAGCGAATTTCGATAGGCTTCTAAGCCATCCATCGTTTCCTGAATGTCTGCAGGGATGACATATTCCAAAAATGCCCTCAAGCGCTTTGCCAAAGTAGGCGATTTGCCGTTGGTCGATATGGCAATTTTCAAATCCCCTTTTTGAACGATTGATCCAAGGTAAAAATCACAAAGATGTGGCGTATCAGCTACATTGCATAAGAGATGCCGTTCTGCAGCTATTGCTTTAATTTTTTGATGCAATGGAAAATTGTCTGTCGCACAAACAACTAAGTCTCGGCCATCCAAATCACCCTCCAAGAATTCGCGAATTTCATAACTAACTAAAGGAAATTTTTCGATATACTCCAACGTATCTTCCCGAAAAAATGTAGCCACCATAAAAACACGAGCTTCTGGGGAATTTCGTAAAATGGCAGAAACTTTTTCTAGGGCTACATTTCCCCCGCCCACGACCAGCGTGTTCAATTGGTCTAATTTCAAAAAAATAGGAAATAAGGTATTTGCCATGGTTTATTTTTTGCCGGCCAACTGCCCACAGGCGGCGTCAATATCTTTGCCACGTGAACGGCGCACATTAACAATCATTTTTTTACTTTCCAAATAGGCCACAAATTTAGCCAGTGCATCCGCCTCCGCATTCACAAAATCTGCTTGGGCAATAGGGTTGTATTCAATAATATTAATCTTACAAGGCAATTTTCGAGCAAACTCATAGAGTTCGCGCGCGTCATCCACCGTGTCATTAAATTTATTAAACATGATGTATTCTAACGTTATTTCATTTTCTGTTTTGTCATAAAAATATCGCAAAGCCTCTGATAACGCCTCCAAGGTATTGGACTCATTGATGGGCATAATCTGATTTCTTTTTGTGTCATTGGCCGCATGAAGCGATAAAGCAAGGTTGAACTTCACCTGATCATCGCCCAATTTCTTGATCATTTTAGCTATTCCGGCGGTTGACACCGTGATGCGCCGAGAAGCCATCCCCAATCCATCGGGAGAAGTAATCATTTCAACAGACTTCAACACATTTGCATAGTTCAAAAGGGGCTCTCCCATGCCCATATAAACAATATTTGTTAATGGGATACCGTATTTTTCTTGAGCTTGATCGCGAATCAAAACGACTTGATCATATATTTCAAAAGCCTCTAAATTTCTTTTTCGGTCCATGTAACCCGTCGCACAGAAACTACATGTAAGGGAACATCCCACCTGAGACGACACACATGCCGTCATTCTTTCACGAGTAGGAATTAAAACTCCTTCGATCAGATTGCCGTCATGCAAGGCAAAACTAGATTTTATGGTTCGGTCAACACTGATTTGGAATTCAGCCGTTTCCACACATTGCAGGGAATAGTTGTCGGCCAGCCAGCTCCTCGTTTCTTTCGGGATATTAACCATTTGGTCAAATGAACGAACCGATTTTTTCCAAATCCATTCATAGACTTGTTTGGCCCGAAAACCCGGCTCTTTGCGTAGCAGCATTTCCTGCCGCAACTCCTCTAAAGTTAAATTTCTAATCGCTTTCAATGAAGGCAATAATTCCTTTTCTACCATTATTTTTTCAACAATTCACCCACTTTACTAGAAATGACCCTACCTTCTGCTAATCCAGCTAATTCCTTAGAAGCAACGCCCATAACCTTGCCCATATCTGCTGGACTAGTAGCTCCCAATTGAGAAATGATGGCAGAAATACGTTCCGTTAACTCGGAATCGGACAATTGTTTAGGTAAAAATTCCTCGATAATAGTGAGTTCCACTTGCTCTTTTTCCGCTAAATCAGGGCGATTTTGTGCGATATACACTTCTAATGAGTCTCTTCGCTGTTTGGCAGCTTTCATTAAAATTTTCATTTCTGCATCTGTAGAAATCTCACCCGTATTTGACCCTGAAGTCTCCTCTAATAAAATCATTGATTTTATTGCCCTCAAAGCACGTAAACGATCCGCATCTTTAGCGCGCATGGCATCTTTTATGCCGTTTTCAATGGTTAATTTTAATGCCATAAGATTTTAATTTTGAAAATGGGCCTTCACCCCGTCTATAAACTCTCTGTTATTACTTAATCTTGGAACCTTGTGTTGGCCACCTAATTTTCCCCTAGCTCTCATCCAAGCATAAAATGTTCCTTTAGGGGCAACGAGTACCTGCGGGAGTTCTAAAACTAAATCATATGAACGTTTTGCGTCATAATCCGAGTTTACTTCACGAAGCGTTCGGTCCAAAATTTCCACAAAGATACGTAAATCTTTTGGGGCTTTTGAGAACTCTACGACCCATTCATGGCTACCTTTTTTACCTCCTTCCATGTAAGCAGGTGCAGCCGTATAATCTTTTATTTCAGAATTTGTCTGAATGCATGCAACGGAGATTGCTTTTTCGGCATTTTCAATAATCAATTCCTCGCCAAATGCATTTATAAAATGCTTAGTTCGCCCCGAAATTTTAATGCGATAAGGTAAAATGGAAGTGAATTTAACGGTATCGCCAATTTTATATCTCCAAAGCCCCGAATTCGTTGTAATCAACATGGCATAATTGACCCCTAGCATTACTTGGTCCAGTGAAACTATTTGATCTACTTCTTCTCCATGCGCCCCGATGGGAATAAATTCATAAAAAATGCCATAGTCAAGCATGAGTAGCATTTCATCAGGCAAACTCAAATCGTCTTGAATGGCAAAAAAGCCTTCTGAGGCATTGTAAATTTCTAAAAATCGAACCTCTGAACTTGGAAAAACTAGATTTTGAAACAGCTCTCGGTAAGGGCCAAAAGCCACCGCACCATGTACCAAAAATTCAAAATTTGGCCAAACCTCTAAAATTGATTTTTTACCGGTAATCTCCAATATTTTTTCAATGAGCACTAAAGTCCAAGTAGGCACGCCCAAAATACTGGTCACATTTTCCTTAGATGTTTCAATCGCCATTTTTTCAATTTTTTGATCCCAATCATCCATTAATGCCACATCAAGCGATGGGGTGCGAATAATTTGGGCCCAAATAGGCAAATTTTTCATTACAACTGCTGAAACGTCTCCCAAAAGAAGACTTGAATTCAGCGGATTATTGGACAAACTTCCGCCGATGGACAAGCCTTTCCCCTCAAAAATTCTAGTCTCAGGTTTGTTGTTGATCAACAAGGTAATCATATCTTTTCCACCCATCATGTGGCAGTTTTCTAATGACTCCTTTGAAACTGGGATAAATTTGCTTCGGGCATTTGTCGTGCCTGAAGACTTAGAAAACCATGAAATCGGACTTGCCCAAAGTACATTTTGCTCTCCGTGCATCATTCGATCAATGTAGGGAAAGATCTCCTCGTAGGTTGATATAGGGACTTTTGCCTTAAATTGTTCGTAATTTCCTATTTCAGAATACCCATATTTCTTCCCCCACTCTGTATTTCGACCTGAAAATATCAGTTCATCCAGACTAGTATGTTGAAGCTCCAGCGGATTTTTAAAATGCTCCTCTATTCGAGGCATTCGCCTTTTCATTAACCACAATAAAGTCTCATTAAATAAGGACATTTCAAAGATTTTTTAGCGTGCGGCTAGGGTAATCTGTAATGATCTCATCTACGCCCAATTGAATCATCGCCTTCACATCCGTTAGTTCATTAACTGTCCAAGGAATTACTTTCATCCCTTTTGAATGACATTCGTTTACGATATCCTTCGTCAAAGAAGTAAAGTTGGGGCTATAAATAGCAGGCGTAAAACCTAAATCCGAACATGTGCTTTCAGGCCTTTTCCTTGTCACTAAAGCCGATAAGTCGACCCGCGAAAAATGGCCCGACTGGATCGATTTGTGCCAGTATTTTAACACATTAAAATCAAAACTCTGTAAAATGATATATTCTGGACGGACGTGTTTGGCCATAACGGCCCATACTTTTTCCGAAAACTCGTCCACGGTAGGCGGTTGGGACACCCCATATTCCTTCGGATCTGATTTGATTTCGATGTTATAATATATTTTTTTGCCCGTTTTTTTCCGAAAATCTTCGGCCCATTGGAATACATCCTCAAGCAAGGGTTTATAGGCAAATATTTTTTTCTGATCTGGAAATAGTGGATTTCCACGTGAACCTACATCAAATTTCCTAACCTCACTATAACTCATTTTATATACATTAAGCCCATTTTCTTCCGATTTCATAACGGGCGTTCCATCTGGTTTTATGGCGTACAATGAATTCATATAGGGCTCATGCGAAACAAGCACTTGGCCATCTGCAGAAATACAAACATCCATTTCAAGAACCGTAACTCCCGCTTCCAAAGCATGCTGAAAAGCAGGCAATGTATTTTCAGGAAACTCGCCCCGGCAACCCCTATGTCCTTGAATGATTGGCTTTTGTGCCATTAGCGTAATTTGACTTAGTAAAACTAAAATACTAACGATTAATTTCATCGATGAGAACTTTCATTTAATTTTTTCCGATCCTTCAAAATTTCATTGACCCGCTCATATAATTCGATAAAATCTTTTGGCTCTCGCACATACGAATTAAAACTTTTCACAAAGGAGGCGGAATCAACAGCATGTTTTTTAAATGTCGACTTTTCCAATTGATTGTAAAGTAACAAATTGGTATCTGCACTAATGATCTCCATTCTACTAATATTAACTTCATCTAAGTGAATATCGACCAAAATTTGAGCCATTTTTTCTTGATCCAAGCGATTTCGGTTCCGATCATTTTGACAAGAAAGAGCAAGGAATACAAGGACAACAAAAAGGTATTTCATGAGCCAAATTTACATACAAATTAGAAAGCTTTTATGGGATTTCGCATAGATTGCTCAAAAAATAGGTAATTTAGCAAGCATATACCTAATAAATCACTCATTTAGAAATGGATATCCGTGCATTTCTTTCCCATATTGTACAGCTGGACATTCGCATCAGAAAAGCGATTAATACACAAATGCATGGAAATTTCTCCTCTGTATTCAAGGGATCTGGCTTGGAATTTAGTGATTTAAGGCAATATCAATATGGTGACGATGTTCGGCACATCGATTGGAATTCAACGGCCAAGGGACACGGTACTTTTATCAAACTATTTAAAGAAGAAAAAGAGCAAACCGTTTTTTTCTTATTGGACGTCAGCGCATCTCAAAACATTAGAAATGGGGAGGATTCAAAACTGAAAACACTTAAAGAAGTAGCTGGGGTTCTGACATTTTCTGCGATGCAAGAAGCTGGAAATATAGGCCTATGCTGTTATTCAGATAAAAATGAAAAATTTATAGCCCCGGGCGCAGGTAAAAAACACGGCTATCAAGT
>CAMBGA010000097.1 GCA_945866095.1 Spirosoma fluviale | reverse complement strand
CATTCAGAGAAGAAATTGTTCTTCAGGATGAAGTAAATGCTGCGTTGAAAAACTAGTTTTTCAATTTATTGGATTTATTAATTAGGCTACATGAAAGTCCCTTTTTTCGAAGGGACTTTTTTATTTTTCATTGATTTTTAATTTCTACATATACCCATGGGACTATTCGATTTTTTAAAAAATAAGCCCGCTGTTCAAGAGCAAGAGGAAATAATTGCGTTGGACAAGGGACTTGAGAAGACAAAAACGGGCTTAATCACCAAGATGAGTCGCGCGGTTCTTGGGAAGTCCAAAGTCGATGAAGAGGTATTGGATGAGCTGGAGGAGGTATTGCTTAGCTCAGATGTGGGAGTGGCAACCACGTTAAAAATCATTGAGCGAATTGAGCGAAGAATAGAGCGAGATCGTTTCGTCTCTACGGAAGAGTTAGACCAAGTGCTTCGAGAGGAAGTTGCTAATTTATTAGAGGAAAATCAATCGACAGATTTAGAAAATGCATTTGCCGAGCCTAAACAAAAACCCTATGTGATTTTGGTGGTGGGCGTCAACGGTGTTGGAAAAACAACAACCATCGGGAAATTAGCTTCACAATTTCATCAGAATGGATTAAAAGTAGTTTTAGGGGCAGCTGATACTTTTAGGGCCGCGGCGGTAGACCAATTGAAATTATGGGGAGAGCGAGTAGGAGTTCCAGTGATTGATCATGGAATGAATACAGATCCGGCAGCAGTGGCATTTGATACCGTGAAACAGGCCGTTGATATGAATGCGGACATCGTGATCATTGACACCGCTGGGCGTTTACATACGAAGGTCAACTTAATGACGGAGTTAGGTAAAATCAAACGTGTCATACAGAAATTCATCCCTGAAGCTCCGCATGAAGTAATGCTCGTTTTAGATGGCTCGACAGGCCAAAATGCATTTATTCAAGCGCAAGAATTTACCAAAGTAACTGAAATAACTTCTTTAGCCATTACCAAATTAGACGGGACAGCAAAAGGCGGCGTTGTTATAGGCATCTCGGATCAATTCAAGATTCCCGTTAAATACATTGGCGTAGGCGAGAAAATTTCAGATCTACAGGTCTTCAATAAAACGGCTTTTGTTGAGTCTATTTTCGCCAAAAAATAATTACTTATTTTGTTCCTTGGCCCAAGTATCTTTTAAAGTAACGGTCCGATTGAATACAAGTTTTTCGGGACTAGCATCTGGGTCTAGGCAATAATATCCTTTTCTAATAAATTGGACCGCTTTGTTTACACTAGCTGAACGTAAGCTTCTCTCCACAAAAGCCTTTTCTGTAATTTGAATGGATTCAGGGTTAATGAATTTCATAAAATCATCGCCAAGTTCTGAAGCATCTTCTACAATAAGTAAACGATCAAAAGATCTGATTTCCGCTTCGACCGCATGCGGAATGGAAACCCAATGAATAGTTCCTTTTACATGAATTTCTGATGTATCAGAACCTGATTTGCTGTTGGGAAAATGCGTCGCATAAATGGTCTTAACAGTTCCATCTTCATTCAAATCAAAAGATTCACATTTAATGATGTAGGCGCCTTTTAATCGGACCATCAAATCAGGGCCTAGTCGGAAAAATTTCTTAGGTGGATCCAACATGAAATCCTCCCTTTCAATATAGAGATTTTTGGAGAAAGGCACTGAGCGGGTACCTGATTCAGGATCTTCAGGATTATTTTCGATCGCTAATTCCTCGACCTGATCTTCGGGATAATTGGAGATTACTAGTTGAAATGGGTCCAAAACGGCCATTACTCGGTCCGCCGATTTATTCAAATCTTCCCGAATACAAAATTCCAATAAACTTAAATCAATTAAATTATCTCTTTTAGCCACCCCTATTCGATCGCAAAAATTGCGAATGGAAGCTGCCGTATATCCGCGTCTTCTTAGGCCGGAAATAGTAGGCATGCGGGGATCATCCCAGCCATGGACGATTTTCTCGTTGACCAACTGCAATAACTTGCGTTTACTCATCACCGTATGGGATAAGTTTAGTCGGGCAAATTCATATTGATGTGTTGGGAAAATGGTTAATTTTTCAATGAACCAATCATATAAAGGTCTATGCACGTCAAATTCCAACGTACAAATGGAATGGGTAATTCCTTCAATCGAGTCACTTTGACCGTGTGCAAAATCATACATGGGATAAATGCACCAAGCATTTCCTGTTCGATGGTGTGCTACATGTCGAATGCGGTACATCAATGGGTCCCGCATGTGCATGTTGGCATGAGCCATATCTATTTTGGCCCGTAGAACTTTGGCCCCATCCGCATGAATTCCATCACGCATCTCTTTAAATAAGGTTAAATTTTCATCAACCGATCTATTTCTAAAGGGACTTTCTGTTCCTGCGCTGGTAGGAGTGCCTTTTTGGGCTGCTATTTGTTCAGCCGTAGAATCATCAACATAGGCCAATGATTTTTTAATTAGGTCTATTGCAAATTGATATAATTGTTCGAAATAATTGGATGCATAAAGTTCATTTTCCCAGGTGAAACCAAGCCAACTAACGTCCTTCTTTATTGCTTCAACGTATTCGGTTTCTTCTGTAATAGGATTAGTGTCATCAAATCTGAGATTAGTTTTACCACCAAACTTAAGCGCCAAACCAAAATTTAAACATATACTTTTAGCATGCCCAATGTGCAAATACCCATTGGGCTCAGGAGGGAAACGAGTAAAAATTCCTTGTGGATACTGGCCTGAAGCCAAATTTTGCTGAATTATTTCTTCTAAAAAGTTAAGCGATTTGGGTTTCGAATCGTCCATTATTAAATGTTTGTGAGCTTATTTTAAATCTTGAATCTTTTTGTTTTTAAAATTACACATAAAAACAACACAAAATATAAGAATAGAGCTTATATTAAGGTTATTTTAACAAACAAAAAAATTAATACCTAATAATAATTTTCCTATATATTTTGCAAAATAATTTTTAACTTGCCTTCTGAAAAACTAGACCAACCATTTTTTTCATAAATTCTACACAATTATATCATTAAGATAATGGCCAAAAATTTAAAACTCAGTTTAATCGCAATTTTGTGCTCTATAGGAATATTTCAGCTTCAGGCTCAAAGTGGTCCTAAAATCAATGGTGTTTCAGGAAGTGTTTCAATGGGTGGACTTCACAGTTTTGCCATCAAATTTGTTGCTACAGGTTGTTCTAATGGATATGATTGGACCTTCAAAACTGCCAATGGCACAACTAGCGATTTGAACGATACTTGGGATATAGCATTCGGCACAGGGATAGGTGATAATTTCGCTGTAAACGTGGAAACAGTAACATTAGGTATAGGGGAAGGAAAAGACCCTTATTTTTATTCAGTGCAGTGTTTGAACGGAGGTCCTGTGACGACTATATCAATTAATATGAATAAGTTCGCTTCGACGACAGATCCTAAAATTAAAATAGATGCAAAACAATGTGCTGACATCGAGAATCCAAATTCAGGTTGGATTAGATTGAAAGCAGAAGGATGTTATGAAAAAACTATTTGGACACAACCTAACGGAGTCAAGTTAACAAGTGGTGATAATTATTTAACTCTTACAGGAAGTTTTCAAGAAGGTACTTACAAAGCAGTTTGTCTTTTTGATAATGTGGTTGCTACACCAGTAATTCAATCTAAAGAAGGTTCAATAGGTGGCATTCTAAGAGCTTACGCTCCGCCAGCAATATCCGCTTCTGCTGAAGGTCCAGTTAATCAGTGGACAAAAGAAATTTGCAAAGGAGAAGGTAAATTAATTACTTCATCTATTTCTGATGAAAAATATATTGCATATCAAAAATATTTTAATTTCCAATGGATGGCCGGTGATTATGGTGCAGAGTCTAAAGGAGCTATCGGAACGAACACTAACAAAATAACTGCATATCAAAAAGGAAGTTATCGATTGACCGTTCGTTCATTAACGGGCTGTGGAACTTCTGAAACCAATGGAATAGACATTCTGTTTATCAACTTAAAGAAACCAGTAATCTCTGGAAACACAAATTTCTGTTTAGATTCAACTACTACAATATCTGTTGACTCAGCTTCTTTAGTCGTAAACGAAGGTTATCTTATGCCTGCTAAGAAAACATATCCAGTTAAGTTCAGATGGTATGTTGATGGCTTAGAAGATACCAAATTAGGTAATTTGTCTAGCATTAAAGTTGGCAGCAATCAAGTGGTTGCGGTAGATTATATTTCAAGTTACGATTGTCCTTCGGATATATCTGAAGCCAAAACAATTACTAACTATGCGCGGCCTAAGACACCTACGATTACTGCATTAACTAGATTAAGATTCTGTGAAGAAGCACCATTCAATGCGAAATTACAGTCCTCAATGGATAGCTTAAGTGGCGCAGCGACTAAATTCCTTTGGAGTAATGCATTGAGAACTAGAGAAATCGATATAACAAAAGTAGGTTTATATACTGTTAAGATAATCGATATCAATGGATGTTATTCATTAGCATCAACGCCAACTGAAGTAAAAGTTTTATCATTGTCAGAGGCACCGGATCTTTACCCTAATACACCTACGATTACGGCATTAACTAAATTAGGATTCTGTGAAGACAAACAAATTATTGCAAAATTACAATCCTCATTGGATAATTTAAGTGGCGCAGCGACTAAGTTTCTTTGGAATAATGCTTTGACAACTAGAGAAATTGACATCAATAAGGCAGGACTTTATACAGTTAAAGTGATTGACATTAATGGATGTACATCATTAGCATCAGCACCGATTGAGGTAAAAGTATTGCCATTGCCAGCTGCTCCAGTGATTGCTGCAGGTGGTGCTACCATATTTTGTCAAAGAGCTGATGCCGATTTTGGTACATTCAATTCTGTAACCTTAACAGCAACTTCAGTCAATGATGTAAGCTGGTATGGCAAATTAAGTAATGCTAAATTATTAGCTGGAAAAGTCTTAGCAGGAGTCAAAACAAGTGATACTTATTTTACAACGGCTACTGATATGAATGGATGTATCTCTAAAAAATCAAATGAAATTAAAGTAACGGTTCAAGCTAACCCAACGATAACATCCGATAGTAAAATTGTTAAGGAAGGTGTCTATACCATCAAAGCACTTAATTTCCCTTCAGCAGCAACAGCTAATGCTACAAGCGCTGGAGAATATGAGTGGAAATTTGGTTCAGCAACCTTGATTTCGAAAACCTATGTTTCGAAAGTAAAAACACCTGGTGATTATACTACACGTAGAAAATATCTTTATACGGTTGAAGGCACACCAGTAACATGCTGGACAGATTTAGTGAAATATGCTTATGTGTTAGATCCTGAATTTAAAGGTGTTGCGGTATATCCTAACCCAATAACAAGTTCTAATGTTACCATCGAAATCTTAGAAGATTGGACTGGAGCAGATGTATCTATTTATGATATGGTTGGCCGTCCAGTATTTGCAGGTAAAATTGCAAGCTCAGATGGAACAGACGGAAGAAACACATTGAATGTAGGAGGTTTAGGAAACGGAATCTACATACTTCAAGTGAAGTCTACAGCTGATAAATCATATGTAGGTAAGATTATTGTAAACAAGTAATCTTCCATTCAAATTAAATATTAAGCCATTCTGGAAAACCAGAATGGCTTTTTTTATGAAAAAAACAGCAATCACTTATCTTCTATTTTTTGTTTCGCTGATTACATTGGGACAATGGCATACTATCACCTTGCCAACGACAGCGTCATTTAGAGCACTTAAATCATTTAAAAATGAAATCTGGATTGGCGGAACTAAAGGAACCTATATTCATTCTAAAGACGAAGGAAAAACTTGGGAGGTCAAACAAGTTGCAGGGGCGGAAAATTTAGACTTTAGAGACCTCGTTATTCTTAACAATAAAGAGATTATTTTGATGAGTGCCGGACCATCTGAAAAAGATGCGGCCAAACTATATAAAACAAAGGATGGAGGGCAATCATGGGAAGTAATACTGCATATAAAAGAACCGAAATACTTTTTTGACGCAATTACATGGGATCAGAAAAAAGGAATAGGCTATTTATTATCTGATCCCATCGATCAAAAATTTGTTCTTTTTAAACTACTACAAAACGGAAGCAATATTGAACCCATTAACTTAATCGATTTCCCTATATTATTGCCGAGAGAAGCAGCTTTTGCAGCAAGTGGCTCCAGTTTACTCTGGATGAATAAAAAATTAACCATTATTTCAGGAGGTGGGCATCATGCCAGAATATTTCAAAGCATTAATCATACATTGGAATCATGGCAAGTAACCAACAGTACTATTCCTGCAGACACGACAAGTGGTTTTTTCTCTATTGCAGCTAAAAATAAAAACCATTTTTGGGTTGCAGGGGGAAATTATTTAAATCTTAATTCGAGCGAAATTCCCATAATAGAATCTAAAGATGGAGGCAAAAATTGGAGCCCCATCAAAAGCCTACTACCAAATAACTACTACATCGAAAAAGTTATTTGGTCGAGTCCGTATTGGATTGTAACAGGACCTGCTGGAAGTTATGCATTTCACTCCCACTTAAACCATTGGAAAAAATTAAGTGAGAGCCACTACCACAATATTATTGAGACAAAGCATAAAATAATTGGCGTAGGAGCAAAAGGCCAAATCGGATACTTCGATAAATCAGCCTTACAATCCTTATTTTTTCCTAAAAAATAAAGAAATCGGCGTGCCTTCCAATTTAAATGCTTTTCGCATTTGGTTCTCTAAATACCTTTCATAACTCTCCTTAATATACTGTGGTAAATTACAGAAGAAAATAAACGTAGGGTAAGGAGTCGATACCTGCGTGCAATATTTAATCTTTATATATTTTCCTTTCCATGCAGGAGGAGGATAATTTTGAATGACTTCAAGCATGACATCATTCAACTTAGAAGTCGACACCTTTTGGGATCTATTCTCAAATACTTCAAGCATTTTCTCAACGACTTGGAAAATTCGCTTCTTTTCTAGGACAGAAGTAAATATAACAGGCATGTAGTTTAAGGGCGCTAAGCGCTCTTTCAGAGCATTCTCAAGCTTAATAGCCGTATTGGTATCCTTAGCAACCAAATCCCATTTATTGATCATTAGAACAATTCCCTTTTTGGCTTTATCGGCCATACTAATGATGTTCATGTCTTGAGCCTCTAAACCCGTGTTATGATCTATGGTCGTTGCGTCAATCAATATAATGGCTATATCACATTCTTCTAAAGCCTTAATAGACCTCAAAACAGAATAATACTCTATGTTGTCGTCGACACGTGCTTTACGCCTTATCCCTGCAGTATCTGTGATAATAAAATCTTTGCCATATAGCGTATAGTGATTTTGGATCGCATCCCGAGTAGTGCCAGCCAAATCAGTTACAATCGAACGGTCTTTACCTAATAAAGCATTCAAAAATGATGATTTCCCTACATTGGGTCTTCCTAAAATAGCGACTCTTGGCACACCGGCTTCAGGATTCTCTTCACCCTCTTCTTCAAAATGAGAAATCATGACGTCCAACATATCCCCAGTCCCACTACCACTTTCAGCAGCTATAGGAAAAGGATCACCTAATCCTAACTCATAAAATTCTACGGCAGCATAGGCCTTTTCATGTGTATCCGCCTTATTTGCGATTAAAATGACAGGTTTTTTAGATTTTCTTAAAACTTTTGCAAAGTCCTTATCCAAATCAGTCAATCCTGTTTGGCAATCCACCACAAACAATAAAACGTTGGATTCTTCGATAGCCATTTCAACTTGTTCGCGAATGGCGCCTTCAAAAATATCCTCAGACCCATGGACATATCCACCCGTATCAATAACAGTAAAAAACTTACCCGTCCACTGGCCATATCCATAATGACGATCTCGAGTTACCCCCGACATATTATCCATGATGGCCTTTCTTTGCTCAATCAAACGATTAAAAAGCGTTGATTTACCAACATTTGGACGACCTACAATTGCAATTATATTTGACATTTTATTATTTAATTAATCGAGTGCATACCCGAATGAACGCAATTTATCCGCCTTTCCCCGCCAATCTGGCTCAACTTTAACAAATTGCTCTAAAAATACATGTTTACCAAAAAACTTCTCTAATTCGGCTCGAGCTTGAATACCTACTTTTTTTATACTCTCTCCCTTATGACCTATCAAAATGGCGCGTTGGGAAACGCGCTCAACATAGATTTCAGAAGCAATTCGAATAATAGTTTCTTCCTCCTTAAAAGAAGTAACCACCACCTCACAAGAATAGGGAATCTCTTTTTTATAATTTAAAAAAATCTTCTCCCGAATAATTTCTGAAGCAAAAAAGCGCTCTGGCTTGTCTGTCAGTTCATCCTTATCAAAAAATGGAGGATGTACAGGTAACTTCTCAACTATATGCGTAAATATTTGATCTAAGTGTACTCCTTCTAAAGCGGAAATGGGCAAAATCACCTTTCCAGGAAAAATATCCTTCCAATAATCCAGACAAACCTGAAGTTTCTCAGAATCAACCAAGTCAATTTTATTAATCAAAACTAAAATAGGAGTTTCCGTATGATCCTTCCAATTAGTCAAAAAATCTAAATCCTCATATGTATCAAAAACATCCGTTACGTATAAAACAACATCAGCATCTTCTAAAGAACTTCTAACAAATGCCATCATCGATTTATGTAACTCATATTTGGGCATTAAAACACCAGGAGTATCTGAATACACAATTTGATATTCATCATCCCCCAACACGCCATTAAGCATACCTAAAATCCTGTGTCGTGTAGTTTGGGCCTTAGAACTAACGATAGACAAACGCTCGCCAACTAAAGCATTCATCAAAGTGCTTTTGCCAACATTGGGCTTGCCAATAATACTAATAAAACCTGCTTTATGCTGCTGGGCCATATTTTTTTGTACTGCCCAAAAAAGGGTGGGATTGTAAATTTTAACAAAGATACTTGTTTTTATGCGAAAAACACTGCACCTTTGCACTCCAATTATATCGCGGGG
>CAMBGA010000096.1 GCA_945866095.1 Spirosoma fluviale | reverse complement strand
AGAACCAAATATGCGTTTTTGATGGTGGAACTGATGAAGCAAATTCATCCCAACATGAAAGATTCGACGCAAGATTATTCCAAAAAACTATGGGATGATTTATTTATTATGTCCAATTTTAAGTTGGACGTCCAAGCCCCATTCCCTCCACCTTCTCCTGAATCATTAGGAAAGGCGCCTAGAAAAGTTTCGTATAATCAACACAACCTGAAATTCAAACATTATGGAAGGAACGTGGAGTTACTTATTCTACGTGCCATTGCGGAAGAAAAACTAGATGACAAAAAGATCTTAGTGGCTTACATCGCTCGGTTGATGAAAGGGTTTTATGTGACATGGAATAAAGATTCGGTCGATGATTCCGTCATTTGGCAAAACATCAAAGACATGTCTGAGAATTTACTTGGAACCATCGTAGATGAATTATCGCAGGAAGGTTTAGGTCATGCACGCGTCGCTAATAATGCGCGAAATGCTTACAATGCACCTGAATATCCGAATAGCAATAACAACAACCGTAATAATAATAGCAGTAATTACCGGAAAAATAACTTCAGAAGTAACAACAACAATAATCGAAACAATAATTTTCGAAAAAAATAATTTATGGCATCATTTAAAGTAACGGGAGGAAAGCGGTTAAAGGGAGAAATTACTCCCCAAGGAGCTAAAAACGAGGCTTTGCAAATTTTATGCGCGGTGGTATTAACCGCCGAGCCGGTCACCATTCACAATATTCCCAACATCCGAGATGTCAATCAATTGATTGATCTATTAGGAGATATGGGGGTCAGGACGCGCCGATTAAGCGAGTCAAGTATGGAGTTTGATGCATCCCAAGTGAATATCGATTACCTGGAATCTGACACGTATAAGAAAAAAGCGGCTGCCTTAAGAGGTTCCGTGATGTTATTAGGGCCTACATTAGCCCGCTTCAAAAAAGGCCGTATTCCTTCACCAGGAGGAGATAAAATAGGAAGAAGACGTTTGGATACGCACTTCTTTGGGTTCATGAAGTTAGGCGCAAAATTCAATTACAGTCCGGAAGATGGCGGTAATTATGAAGTGGACGCTTCATCTTTGCAGGGTGCCCATATGTTATTAGATGAAGCTTCTGTGACAGGAACGGCTAATATTTTGATGGCGGCCGTATTAGCCAAAGGAACTACGACGATTTACCATGCAGCTTGCGAGCCTTATATTCAGCAATTGAGTAAAATGCTGAACCGGATGGGTGCCAAAATTTCAGGCATCGGGTCTAATTTATTGACAATAGAAGGAGTTGACGTGCTTCATGGCACCGAACATACGATGTTGCCGGACATGATTGAGATCGGTTCGTTCATCGGCATGGCGGTCATGACACAATCTGAAATCACGATTAAGAACTGCCAAATAGCTGAATTAGGCATCATTCCTGATGTATTTAAAAAATTAGGAATTCAAATGGAATTCCGAGGCGATGATATTTACATACCGTCTCAAGAACATTATGAATTAGAAAATTTCATCGACGGGTCTATGTTGACCATTTCAGATCATCCGTGGCCTGGCTTTACACCCGACTTACTTTCCATCATTTTAGTGACAGCCATCCAAGCAAAAGGAACCGTTTTGATTCATCAAAAAATGTTTGAATCACGTTTATTTTTTGTGGATCGCTTGATCGAAATGGGTGCACAAATCATTTTGTGTGATCCACACCGAGCGACCGTGGTAGGATTTGATCGTAAACAAACGTTGAAAGGAATTCGGATGTCATCACCCGATATTCGTGCGGGAGTTTCCTTGTTGATCGCAGCGATGTCGGCCACTGGAACCTCCATCATCGATAATATCGAACAGATAGACCGTGGATATCAAAATATTGATACGCGACTTAATGCGATTGGCGCAGAGATCGTTCGAATTTAACGCATGGTTTTAGCTACATTTTCTCAAAAAGTCTTTAAGACGGTTAAACTTGCATTGCCCATCATCATAGGCCAGTTGGGCATCATGCTCATGGGCTTAGCCGATACGATTCAGGTAGGCCGAATGAAATTTCTGGCAGCAGAAAGCCTAGGAGCATCGGGAATGGCAGGTTCTATCTTTTTTACCATTGCCGTGGTGGGTTTGATCTGTATGAACATTGTGTCCCCCATGGTATCCAAAGCCGCGGCAGAAGGCGACCTGCCCGAATGTGGTAATTTACTAAGAGCCAGTTTACGTGTGGCACTTTTTCTAGCTGTGATCACCATCGTCATTTTAGGAATTATAGGACTCAACTATGATTTATTTGGGCAAACAGCCATCAACAAAAAATTAACGCTTCCTTTTTTAGCTTTGATTACGGCCTCCGTAATTCCCATTTTTATTTTTTCGGCGTTAAAAACGCTGACCGATGGGCTACAAAAACCTCGGATTGCGATGACCATTACCTTAATTGCCCTATTGCTCAATGTTCTTTGGAATAGCATTTTAATTAATGGCTATGGACCCATACCGGCATTAGGGTTAATGGGGGCTGGTATCGCTACGCTGATGGCGCGGATTTTCATGGCTGCCAGTTTAGCTATTTATATTTTTACTCGGAAAGAATTCAAACCCTATTTAGCCAAAGTACATGAGCACCATACCCCTTGGATACTGGAAAAAACCATTTTGAGGGTTGGCGTACCGAGTGGATTTCAAGGATTTTTCGAAATTGCCACCTTCGGGATGGCGGTGGTGATGATGGGCTGGATTTCCATTACGTCACAGGCGGCACATATCGTAGCGATCAACATGGCTTCCCTTACTTATATGGCAGCCACGGGTATAGCGGCGGCAGGAGGAATTTTGGTGGGTGAAGATATTGGCAACAAAAGTAAACCAGGTATTTATGTGTCTGGAAATGCCGCCTTATTTCTTTCACTCGTGTTCATGGGAATCTGCGCACTCGTCATGTTTTTTGGCCGGGAATTTTTTGTCACCTCCTATACCAAAGAAATTGCCGTGGTTACTATCGCGGTCCAATTAGTTATTTGGGGAGCGGTATTTCAATTATTTGATGGGGTTCAAGCAGTATCTTTAGGATTATTGAGGGGATTACAGGATGTCAAAATTCCGACATTTATCACCATTTTTTCCTATTGGGGAGTGGGAATTCCACTTAGTTATTACTTGGGAATTTATGAAGGCCAAGGAGCAGAAGGAATTTGGATCGGATTAACGGCCAGCCTAATCTGTTCCTCTATTTTACTAACTTGGCGTTTTTACGTTCGCACGAATGGAATCGATTTGGACGCGCTAAAGGTAGAGTAGAGATTCGATACCTCGCGTCTTTTCGGTATAAAAATAACCCAGGTTTTAACCTTGGGACCATTAAAAAAAGACGCGATTATCGCGTCTCTACAGAAATATTCTAATCATTAACTGTGTAGCGCGCGCTTAGCCGTTGCCGCCAAGCATGCTTCCTTCATGGCTTCCGTATACGTAGGATGTGCATGAGACATCCTCGCGATATCCTCCGCTGAAGCCCTAAATTCCATGGCAACAACCGCCTCGGCAATCAAGTCAGCCGCACGGGCGCCAATCATATGAACCCCTAGGATTTCATCGGTTTTGGCGTCTGCCAACACTTTGACCAAACCATCCACGTCCATCGACGCAGCGGCGCGACCCAAAGCCTTGAAAGGAAAAGATCCTTCTTTATAGGCAATTCCGGCAGTGGCTAATTCCTGTTCTGTTCTTCCCACAGAAGCCACTTCAGGCCAAGTATACACCACACCAGGGATCAGATTATAATTGATATGCGGCTTTTGACCCGCAATAACTTCTGCTACAAAAACGCCTTCTTCCTCTGCTTTATGTGCCAACATAGCCCCCCGGACCACATCGCCAATCGCATAAATTCCAGAAATCGAAGTTTGCAAGGTATGCTCATCTACGGCAATTCGACCACGCTCATCCGCTACTAATCCCGCCGCAGCTAGATTCAAGCCATCGGTATAAGGCCTACGACCGATACAAACAAGGCAATAATCACCTTTAATTTCAACCGATTCTCCTTTAGAATTTTCAGCCTTAACCGTAACTTCAGATTCTTTCACGGAAGCACCAATCACCTTGTGCGATAAATAAAACTCAGCACCTAATTTGGCAATCGACTTTTGTAATTCCTTTCCCATCGTCTTATCCATGGTCGGAATCATGCTATCAGCAAACTCAATAAATGACACTTTTGAACCCAAGCGCGCATAAACAGAACCCAGTTCAGCGCCAATCACCCCAGCACCTATCACGATCAAATGTTTAGGAACCTCCGTCATTTTCAAGGCCTCCGTCGACGTAATAATGCGTTTTTTATCCACCGGAATAAAAGGCAAAATAGTCGGCTTAGAACCTGTCGCGATAATGATATGTTTTCCCGTTAAGACCTCTGAACTTCCATCTTCCTTCGTTACTTTCACCGTTTTAGGTGAATCAAAAGAACCTAACCCATGAAAAGTTGTAATCTTATTTTTCTTCATTAAAAAAGAAATCCCCCCATTCATTTTCTCCACGACGCCCGTTTTCCGAGCAATCATTTGCTTTAAATTAACTTTGGGTTTAGGGATGTCGATGCCATGCTCCTCAAAATGATGTACCGCATTGTAATAATGCTCAGATGAATCCAACAAGGCTTTTGAAGGGATACAACCCACATTCAAACAAGTCCCACCCATCGCGGCATACTTTTCAATGATAGCGGTTTTTAAACCTAATTGGGCCGCACGAATAGCCGAAACATAGCCTCCAGGGCCTGAACCAATTACAATGACATCAAATTCTTGCATATAGGCGTTTGATTAAATATCTAATAATAAACGAGCCGGATCTTCCAGCAATTGCTTCACCCGAACTAAAAAGCTAACCGATTCCTTGCCATCAATAATCCGATGGTCATAAGACAAGGCCAAGTACATGATCGGTCTAACCACAATTTGACCATCCACCACGACGGCACGTTCCACAATATTGTGCATTCCCAAAATCGCTACTTGGGGTGCATTGATAATCGGCGTAGATAACATAGAACCAAAAACGCCTCCATTGGTAATGGTAAACGTTCCACCGCTCATTTCTTCTAAAGTCAATTTATTATCGCGGGCCTTAACTGCTAAGCGCACCACTTCCGATTCAATTCCGGCCAATGACAAATGTTCCGCACTGCGAATCACGGGAACGACTAATCCTTTTGGAGCCGAAACGGCTATGGAGATATCACAATAATCATGGAAGATCATTTCCTCGCCGTCAATTTTGGCATTCACCGAAGGGAATTCCTTTAAAGCCACACAAATCGCTTTCGTGAAAAAGGACATAAATCCTAATCCCACTCCATGCTTCTCTTTGAATTTATCTTTGTACTTCGATCTCAAATCCATGACAGGCTTCATGTCGACCTCATTAAAAGTGGTCAACATAGCCGTTTCGTTCTTCACGGCCACTAATCGGCGCGCGACGGTCTTACGTAAAGAACTCATTTTTTCCCGACGAACTCCACGGGCATCGCTTGGACCATTCGAAACAGCCGCAGCTACAGAAGTTGCCGCTACCGGAGCACCGGGAACTGCATTTTGCGCATCTTCTTTGGTAATTCGACCGCCCACTCCTGAACCTGCTACGGCATTAGCCGCAATCCCTTTTTCGTCTAATATTTTGGCTGCCGCTGGGGATGGATGACCTGCAGCATAGGTAGTAGCTGATGCCCTCACGGCATCAGAATGCACGGGTTCATTAGCTGTCGCCACAGGGGCAACCGCAACCGGAGCAGCCGCACCCGCACCCACCGTAATTTTAGCTAATAAACCTCCTATGCTAACCACAGAGCCTGATTCAGCAATAATTTCCAAAACTCCCGAAGCCTCAGCAGGGAACTCAAAAGTGGCCTTATCTGACTCCAATTCACATATTACCTCATCTAGCTTAACCGAATCTCCCGATTTTTTATTCCAAACCGAAACCGTTACCTCTGTGATGGACTCACCAACAGCCGGGACCTTAATTTCCAAAACCGTTGCGTGGTTTGCTGGCGCAGCAGCGACCGCTACCGGAGCAGGTATTGCATCCGCTTGCACAACAGGCGCAGCAGGAGCCGCTTCAGCCACGACCGAAGCCGCAGGAATCGACGCTCCAGCAACATGCTCAATTGAACAAATGACAGCTCCGATGGGCAAAACATCCCCCTCAGAAGCCACAATGTGCAATATCCCCTCCGCCTCAGCAGGCAATTCAAAGGTCGCTTTATCCGATTCTAATTCGCATAAAACCTCATCTAGTTTCACGTGATCACCCTCTTTTTTATTCCAGGTGGCTACGGTCACTTCGGTAATCGATTCACCCACAGCGGGCACTTTCATTTCTATGGCCATGGTATTCGGCTTAATTTAAATTATTCAAATGCTTTATTTACTAAGGCTGCTTGCTCTTCCACATGCACCTTTAAAAATCCTGTTGCCGGAGACGCACTTTTCTTTCGAGCGATCAATCCCTTAAAGCGAGCCCAACCAAATTCCCTGATAATATAAGACCAATAGCCCATATTTTCAGGTTCTTCTTGCACAAAGTATAGGTCGGCCGTGACATATTTAGCCAATTCAGCTTCAATTTGTTTCAAAGGCAATGGATGCAATTGCTCGATTCGAACAATAGCCACATCTTTTCTTACGTCTTTTTCTTGGCGTTCCAACAAATCAAAATAGACTTTACCGCTACACAATAACACCTTTTTAACTTTAGATTTATCTACAAATCCATCTCCAATAACCTCTTGGAATTTACCTTTAGTGAAATCTTCGATGGGTGACATCACTTTAGGATGACGGAATATCGATTTAGGCGACATCACGATGAGCGGCTTTCTGAATTCCCAGGTCAACTGCCTTCTCAAGGCATGGAAGATATTAGCCGGTGTCGTTAAATTAGCGACAATCATATTATTTTCTGAGGCCAACTGCAAAAAGCGTTCAGGTCTGGCGTTTGAATGCTCAGGTCCTTGGCCTTCATACCCGTGTGGCAATAACATTACCAACCCATTTTGGGTACCCCATTTCGATTCATGGGAACAGACAAATTGGTCAATCATCGTTTGAGCTCCATTGGCAAAATCACCAAATTGAGCCTCCCAAATCACTAATGCATCCGGATTAGCCAGCGCGTAACCAAATTCAAAACCTAATACTCCATACTCAGACAAAAGAGAATTGTAAATTTGAATTTTTTCTTGACCCTCCTTAATGTGATTTAAGGAGCAATAATTTTCATTCGTATTGGCCTCATGTAAAACCGCATGCCTATGTGAGAATGTACCTCTTTGAACATCCTGACCAGATAAACGAACAGGTTTCCCCTCTAAAAGTAAAGAACCATAAGCGAGTAATTCTGCCGTTGCCCAGTTCAATTGACCTTTAGCGAAATAGCCCTTTCGGTCTGCTATCACTTTTTCAATTTGCTTTAACGCAACAAATCCTTTCGGCGTGGTGGTTAATGAATTGGCGACTAAATCAATCGTCTCCTTTGAAACAGATGTTTTAGGCGAACTTTCAAAATCTTTCTCGTTGGAAAATCTTAATAAAGACCAACGATTGTCTAACTTAAGTGGTACATAAGGAGGGCGAACTTTTTGTTTCACCATATCTAATCTAGCCTGCAACTCTGCCTTGAATTCAGCATCCATTTGCTCCGCTAATTTAGCTTCAATCTCTCCCAACTTAATTAATTTCTGGGTATATACTTCCCTCGGATTCGGATGATTTGTGATGTTGGCATATAGAGTAGGCTGCGTAAAACGAGGCTCATCTGACTCGTTATGCCCATTTCTACGGTAACAAACCATGTCGACAAACACATCCTTATTAAACTCTTGTCTAAATTCAGCCGCCATTTTAGAAACAAAAACGACTGCTTCAGGATCATCCCCATTCACATGAAACACGGGAGCATCCAAAATTTTTGCTACATCAGTACAATAGATTGCAGAACGAGCATCCTCAAAATCTGTGGTAAACCCTACTTGGTTATTGATCACAAAATGTATCGTACCACCTGTAGAATAACCTTTTAAATTAGCCATTTGAGTCACTTCATACACAATTCCTTGGCCTGCAACCGCAGCATCCCCATGAATGACAATAGGCAAAACCTTATCATAATCACATGCATAATGTGCATCAGCACTAGCACGACAGAATCCTTCGACCAATGGATTTACCGCTTCTAAATGCGATGGATTGGGAGCAAGCTTCAAAGAAATTTCGTTTCCTTTCGGCGATATATGTTTACTAGAATAGCCTAAATGGTATTTTACGTCGCCGTCGCCGTGAATTTGATCCGGAACATTTCCTTCAAAGCCATCGAAAATAGACTCATACGATTTATGCATGATGTTAGCCAATACATTCAATCTGCCTCGATGCGCCATCCCAATCATCGCTTCTTTCACACCCGAATCAGCAGCCACATTAATGATGGCATCTAATCCGGCAATGGTGCTTTCTCCTCCTTCTAATCCAAAACGCTTTTGGCCTAAATATTTTGTCCCTAAAAAATTCTCAAAAACGACCGCCTCATTGATTTTTTGAAGGATTAACTTCTTTTCATCTAAACTCGGCTTAAAGGTCATCGCCTCTTTTTCAATCTTATTGCGCAACCATTCTTTTTGTTGGACATCGCGAATATAAGAATATTCAAAACCAATAGAGCCCGCATAAATGGTATGTAAGGCATTCTGTATATTTCTCAAGGTTGTAGGACCCAAGTCCATGAAACTACCCGCTTGGAATACCGTATCTAAATCTGCATCCGAAAGAGAATAGTCCACTAAATCTAAGCGGGGCTTGCGATCTTTGCGGACACGAACCGGATTTGTTTGAGCTAATAAATGTCCACGAGAACGAAAAGCCTTGATCAAACTTATGACCGACATTTCTTTTTGAACATGCTGAATATCAGAAATTTGACTAGGACTGGCGCCTGATCCTAAACTATTTTGAGAGGCCTCCCCTTTCCAGGACTGAGAAAAATCAAAACCCTTAAAAAAATCACGCCAAGAGGTGTCTACCGAATTGGGGTCTTGAATATATGCATCATACAAATCTGAAATGACTTGTGTATCTGCATTGG
>CAMBGA010000095.1 GCA_945866095.1 Spirosoma fluviale | reverse complement strand
TGATAAATAAAGATTAGCTGACTTGATAAATTTCTTATCTTTTATCGGCAGTTGATAATCCAAACGAATATTACGTAAACGAATATAAGATCCGTCTTCGATAAATAAATCAGACCTTCTGTGAATATTAAGGGCTTTTGGCTTTGGATAGTATGTATAAATTTCAGCTGAACGATTAAAACTTGGCGAAGGAGCAGCAGCTGTAAATAACATTTGATTATCAATGCTATTACCTTGAACACTAGACCAAGTCATCATGAAATTAAAGCGCTTATATTTTAAGCTTGTGTTTAAACCTATGATGGTCGTTGGATATGGATTTCCAATGTACTGATTGTCACGTCCATCAATGATTCCATCTGCATTCACATCCATAAAGGCCATCTCTCCATCTGCGGCATATCCATTAAATTTAGGTCCGTAAAAAGAGGATAATGGATCACCAGGAGTAATTCTAGAGTTTCCAGAACTAAATGGCAAATTGTTTTTAGTAGCAACTACCTTGTTCTTGTTGATGGAAAGGTTAGCGTCGATAGACCAACGAAGATCCTTGGTGGCAATTAGATCTGTGCCAATTTCCAATTCAAATCCTTTGTTTTCTACCTCACCCACGTTGTCAATAATCGTGTTATATCCAGATGATGGAGGCAATTGGACCGTCGCTAATAAAGACGTTGTGTTCTTTACATAATAATCTAACGTAACCCGATATTTGTCATTTAGGAATCCAAAATCCAAACCAGCATTCGTTTGAGTCGTTGTCTCCCAAGTCAAATTGTCGTTTGGCAATGTAGGAGATAATCCCACCGCTAATCCAGATCCAGCTCCTTGAGCTGTATTAATTACGTTTCCGATCAATAATGATTGATAAGGTTGAATCGCAGGATTTCCTGACTGTCCCCAAGTAGCACGTACTTTAAGGTTAGAAATGGCCGTAACATTTTTCATGAAAGGCTCTTCAGATGCTTTCCAAGCTAAACCCAATGAAGGGAAAATACCATATTTCTTATTCTTGCTAAATACAGACGCGCCATCTCGACGAATACTAGCCGTAAATAAATAACGATCCTTGAAGTTTAAACGTACCCTTGAAAAACCTGAAACTAATCGGTTGGTGATAATATCAGTGACCGGCTTTGAAACAGAACCTGCAGCGGCAAAGCTATAATTTTTCAAATCATCTGAAATGTATTTTGAACCTAACAAATTGATGATGTCTTGTTGGGCCGATTGAATAGAACCGCCGACAATACCTTCAAACTCCAAATCGCCAAACTTCTTTTTGTATTCCAAATAATCTTCAGCAACCACATTTAACGAGCTAGTGGTAGTTAATTGGCCTATACCCACCCCAGAACTTAATTGGGCTAACACAATTGGGAAATACAAATCTGCACGCGCAGAAAAATAATCACCTCCTATTCGGGTTGTGTTGACTAATCCTTCAGCTAATTTTACATTGAAGTCCATACCCCCTTGAAAACGAACCACCGTATTGCGATCTAAGGATTCCTTCGTAAACGCTAATGGATTTTCAACATCGATTCCACTGAAAGAGAAAGGTCTAGGATTTCCATAGGTTCCATCTGGATTATAAACAGGTACGGTAGGTGATGCTAAAACCATAGCACCTACTCCGTTTTTACCTGTATATCGGGTTGGCGAGTTATCTGACGCAGAGAAACCATTAGAAACAGTTCTAGAGGCAGTCATATAAGTTCTTAAGCTAATTCTTGAATTCAACTGAGAAGTTAAATTGAAACGCATGGATCCTCTATTGAAGTCAGATCCTTTGATAATTCCTGGCTGGTCTAAGTAGTTTCCAGAAACGTAGTACTGTGTTTTATCATTACCACCAGAAAAGCTTAAGGTATGATTTTGCTGCAAGGCAGCGCGCAACACTTGGTCTTGCCAGTCAGTCTCAGCATTCGTCGCATTGGTTACTTCAGCAGGAAGTACAAGATTTGAATTTGTATAATATTTTTTAATAAAATCAATCATTTGAACTCCATTCATTAAGTTCAATTTTCTTTGAATGATTTGATTGGTATAAGTTGATTCGTAAGTAACGCGACTCACGCCTGCTTTACCACTTTTAGTGGTAATTTGAACTACACCATTCGCTCCCCTTGAACCATAAATGGCTGTGGCCGATGCATCTTTTAAAACTTCAATACTTTCGATATCACTCGCATTGAATGAAGACATTCCATTCATGGCACGGTTGTCATTGTTGTACTGCGGAACTCCGTCAATCACAAAAAGTGGCTCATTTCCACCCGCGATGGATGTTACCCCACGGACACGTATCGAAATACCAGCACCGGGTTGGCCCGAACTCTGTTGGACCTGAACTCCCGTCATTCTTCCTTGCATGGCAGATTCTACACTGACAACTGGCATTTCTTGAATCGTTGCTGATTTAATGGAAGAAGATGAACCTAAGAAGTCCTTCTTTTTTTGATTTCCGTAACCCGTTACGACAATTTCTTCCAATGACTTAGCATCTACGGCTAATTGGATATTTAGAACAGATTGATTGGTGATTTTTACTTCTTGAGACTTATAGCCTACAAAAGAGTAAACTAAAACGTCTCCAGGATTTACGTCAATGGAATATTTTCCATTAACATCTGAATTTGCTCCACTAGAAGTTCCTTTTTTGGCAATCGTAACTCCGGGCATTCCAACTCCGTTTTCATCTGTAACAGTTCCAGTTAGTTTGGAAGCTACAACTGAATTGAGGTTCGTTGAACCAAGCGTGTAAAACAATGGCATGGCAAAGGCCATAGCTAATAGGATGCTCCATCGAGCTACCCTATATCTGATTGGGTAAGTTTTTTTCATCAAAAGTATTTTTAGGATTTAATTAATATTAGATATTTTGAAATTGGTTAAATTAAAAAGTATCCATAAATAATTATACTCATTTACCATTTCACTACCAAAGGAATTAACTATTTTTTTTCTGAAAAGGTTACCGTAAACGTTTACAGGAAAAATCTTTGGGTGGATTCTATGTTTTAAACGTGAAAAAAACGTTTATTTTTAGGAGTATGGAATGAATTTATTTAAAAATAATGAATTGCACTATTCCCATAAAAAAAGGTGATGCGATTTTATGCGCACCACCTTTCGAGAAAAATTCTTATTTATTTTTACTGTATCGTAAACTGATAATTTCCTTGTAATCCTTTTTCTTTCGACGTGAATATAATTCGTTGGACCGGTCGATTCGCCCACTTAGTCTTAAAACTTTTATACTCAGGTCCATCGGTCGAAGGAAGATCCACCGACATAGTCCATTTTTTAGCATCATAGGTCAGCACATGTTTATCTCCCGTACTGGTTGTCAAGTTTAATTTACCCGGAGTGGAAGAATCGATGGTGCATAAAGTAATGAAGGCTTGTTGGACCGCTTGCTTATTTTCAGAAAGCTCAAACTGATCTTTAATTTCGACCTGTCCTTTCACTTTATTCAATTGCAAAGTTCTTTTCCATGATTTAATGCCCGCTTCCGCTGGATAGGCTTTCGCTAAATCTAAAGACATTCCCGCCGCTTTTTCATTCATGAAATTACTGACTGCACTGGCTTCAAACTCCCGACCCGCTTTTTGGCCTACGCCATTTATGAATGGTAAATTGTGGTATTCAGATTGAGTAAACCAAAGAGAATAGCGCTGTGCAGAAAAAGTTCTTGCCGTATAGTTTCCTCGGCCTGCGTCGATAATAATAGGCTCACCTTTCGCATAATAAACAAAATCGCCTACGTCATTGTGGTTGTGCGACTCGGCATTATGCCCACCATGTGCCGCAAAAAATAAGTCTTTATGCCTTGCAGTCACTACTTGGATGTCATTAAACCAATAGTCGCCAAGCTCTGGATGAGCTACTTTTTCTTTGGGCATGGAACTGAAAGCCATTAAATTCCAAAGATGACGATGTTTCTGGTATCCTGTCATGCTGATGGCTGGGTCAAAATTTTGTGTAGCCCAATGACCAAATGCCATGAGTGGAGCATCATTTAAAGCTTTTCCAAATCGGTATAACATAATGCCATCCGGTTTCAAGGTAGGATCCGCATCAGCAAAATTCACGAAGTAGTCATTGGAAATATGCATTTTATATACATAAGAGGCCATTTTCTGAATGAATGGCTCTTTGTAGATTTCGCATTTTTCGTTGGTTGCCGAAGCCAATACTTGGAGCGCGTCAAATGCACTTGCACCCGCCGCGAACCAATATGATGGACCTTCATCACAACCCGCATCATCTCCTAACCCATTAAAGTACAGGTCTAAATAGTTCATGTGGGTGTACACATGTGAAAGCCGAGTGGCTTCATTTTTTTCCAAAAGTAAATTGGCCAACATCACATTTGAAATAATCCAAGGGTTCCAGTTGTTAACGGCGCGTGTTTTACTGAGCCAACCATATCGATCTTGGTCTAAAATGGGTGTCAAGATTTTTTTGTTGACTTCAACGTAGATTCGTTTACGCAGAAGTTTAGAAATTTTATCCAATTTATCCCCTACAAAATAGTCGGTCAGCGCTAGGCCCACAGCAGTTTCTGCCCCAAATAAATCAACCGTTGGGTCTTCCGCATCCGGCATTCCACTTCTCGCTTTTTGTACCGACAAGTGAGCGGGAACTCCCCAATAGGTCTCTTCACAAATGGACCAGACATAATTCATGATTTTTTCAGTAAATCGGCCCTTGTCTTCAAGTGTCTCTGCGATCACAAGTTCCATCAGACTATTTCGTTTTCCGAACGATATTTTACCATGCTCTTCTCGATCTCCTGATCTTACATATTCCATTAAAAGTGTAGCATCGATTACAGGAACGGGTTTGTTGAGTACTGATTCAGCTTTTTTAATGATTTGTTTTTGCTCATCTTCTGGAATGATATTAACCCATTCAGCCCGTGTTTTTGGATAAGGCTTGTAGTCTTTTTGTGAAATGAGCGCCTTTTGTACCATTTCTTTACTGAAGGCTTTAGCTAAAAAATTTCGAGGAGTTACTTGTGCTTCTGCAAAAGCAGAAATCAAAATAAGGCTTACATAGAGCAAGTGTTTTTTCATGAATTGGAGGTTTAGATTTAGCCTTTTGGGCTTAGTTTTATTTGCAATTTAACATTTCCTATTTGATTGGCAATCCTGACCATCAGCCTTTGCGTTCCCGTATTTAATTTTTCGGGGGCTGATTTTTTTGCTGATTCAATCGTGAATTTTGCTCCAGCGGGGCTAATGATTTCAGCTTCTAAGGTTTTAGTTGTGATGGTCGCATTTCGGAGAATGGCTTTGCCGCTAGGCAATATCTCGATGGATTGATCGGTTGTCATTCCCCAGGCGACTTCTGTGGCCGACTTGATTACAAAATCATCTTCGATGACTACATCTTTTCGGTTGTTGACTAGACTTATTTTTCTTGTGGATTTGCTTGAATAATCACGATATGCTTGGCTTAGATCTATGGTTGCAGATGGCTCAGAAACATTTAATGCAGTGCTAGAAAAGCTAGCTTTAGCTAATTCATATTGATTTTTATTGCCTAAAACAGGGACATTGTGGCTTAATGAACCAAGTCTATAATAGGTCCATCTTTTGCCACCGACGCCCATCGTCCAATACCCATCTAGGTTATAGTCATCGGAGCCCAGGTCTTTGGCCCAACGAACACCCCCCGCATCCAATTCGAAACTTCCTAGATCTAAATGTGAATGGGGGGAACTGTTTGTACCTGATTTGACCCCAATCCAAGTCGCAAATTTATCCGTCCAAGAACTTCGCATGATGACCAAATCATTTAATTCCCCTTTCAGCATGTGGTCTAATGGTACAGTAGGTGTGGAATTGCTTGGACTTCTGTACCAAACGACATGAAAGGGTTTGGCTAAAGCCGAGGTGGCCGACATATAGTTGTGCAAGTAATTTGAAATGTCTGTGTTTGAATAGGCGTTGGCCATAAAGAACATGGCAGCCGAGGTAGTACCTTTACTATTTTCACCCGAATCGGCAAAGTTGAAAATGTAATTTGTCGGTCCCGTCGTCAGCATTGGAGCAAAGCCTGTTTTCGAAAGACCTTCTGTTGTCTCTAAACTTTTCATGGTTCCTAAAGCGGTTTGTAAAGCGGACATCCCATAGGAAAGGTATTCAGTGGCATATGCCCAATATCCAGGCCCCTCATACCAAGAACCATCCGGGGCATAAAATTTATTTGAAAAAGGTAAATTAGCAATGACTTTTGGGATGTATTCGTCCGCATATTTAGGGTCGGTTTCGGCTATGGCTAATGAGGCTACGATCAATGCCCCATTGCAAACTTGGTTCCAATTATTATCCCCTTTGGCCCACCAAGCGGTTTCATATATTTTTTTATACTCGTCTAAACCTTTTGTTTTTAGTCCATTTCGAATGAAAGTTCGGTCAGTCTCAGATATATAGGCGTACAGCCAATCATAGCCTATCGCAACGCCATTGGACATTTCAGCCACGTCTAAAAAATGAGATGGATTCCAATCTGAAAATTCACACACCGTTCGCATATTGGCCACAGCGGCATCTACGTACTTTTTATCCCCAGAAAAATGGTAGGCGAGGGCCAAATGTGAGATACGATTAAGTAATTCCCGGCTGACATCTAAAAGTCTTGGGCCTATTAGTGTTCTCGTTAACGGAGCCCGAGTCACTATACTATTGGCGGACGCAATAACCGCCTTTATGTATTTGTCTAAAACAGGATCTGTCGACTGAAGTTTCTTTAATTCCGCAATTCGCTCATTCGTCAACATTAGACGAGGATGTTCAGATTTTAATGTAGTTAATGAGGCGGGTAAAGGTATTTTAGGGATTTGAGCTGAAGTTTCCTCTTTTTTACAAGCAAAAAGCAAATAAGTAAAGCTTAAAATGATTATAATTCGCATATTTTTTAGGTAAATTGGGTTGTTCAAGAGTATTGATTAAAGATAAAATGATTTTTTTATTAGTTCAATATTATATGGAGCAACAAATCAATTTAATTTTAAAATAACATCTGTTTCCAAGAAAAAATACATTTAATAATGCGCGAAATACTTTTAAATAACCTTCATGATGCTGCACAATTAGAAAAATTGTACCGATCAAATAGTTCAACTTTTAAGGAAACATTTCTTCTGCTTTATCCAGAAATAAAAGATGAAAAACTAGCTCAATACTGGAATGCTCGCTTAGCCTATGATAAGTCTGAGATTTCATGGGGAAAAAAAAGTGATTGGATTTTTGTCATTGTTGCTTCTTTATTGGCAGGTTTAATCGCCAAAACACCTGCCTTTTTTAATATCAAACCCGAATTTTTCTATACACGTAACATTGGCTTTATCGTTTTCCCCGCATTAGCTAGCTATTTTATTTGGAAGCGAAATATCCAAACGCCTCGTATTTTATTCACCGCGGCGGCCTTCATCATAGCGGCTGTTTACATGAATCTATTACCAGATTTACCCAACAATGACACCATCATTTTAGCCTGTTTGCATTTGCCATTTTTATTATGGGCGCTTTTGGGTATTAATTTCGTTGGGCTGGATTTACGAAACGATGAAAGCCGATTGGATTTTTTGCGATTTAATGGAGACTTCTTAATCCTAAGTGGAATTTTAGTGATCGTGGGCGGATTATTTACTGCGATTGTCATTGGCCTTTTTAAAGCGATTGGCATTAAAATCGAGGATTTTTATTTCGATTATTTAGCCGTTTTTGCTGGCGCTGCATTGCCTATTATGTCCACTTTCATTACTCAATCAAATCCATCGCTGGTCAATAAGGTATCCCCAGTCATCGCTAAAATTTGTAGTCCCATCGTTCTTATTATGCTATTGGTTTATTTAGGAGCGGTATTATTTTCAGATAAGGACCCTTACAATGATCGGAATTTCCTACTGGTTTTTAATCTATTGCTACTAGGTGTGATGGCTATCATTTTGTTCTCTTTGGCTGAAACTTCAAAAGATTATGGGAACCCTTGGAGTCTCATTGTTTTGTTCGCTCTGTCTGTTGTCACGATGGTTGTCAATGGAATCGCATTTACGGCTATTCTGTTTAGGATTTCAGAATGGGGCATTACGCCTAATCGGCTAGCCATTTTAGGGGCTAATTTTCTCATGCTGGCCAATTTAGTTTTGATTGCCTATCGACTGTTTAATCGAGTTATTAAGAAAGATGAAAAAAGTAGCGCGGAAAATGCGATTGCCAATTTCCTTCCTATCTATATCCTTTGGGCCATGTTGGTCGTTTTTGTTTTTCCCCTACTGTTCAACTTTAGGTAAATGGATACTTGATTTTGCTAAAGGTTTAAATTAAAATTTCTGAACATGAAAATGACCAAGTTTATGTTAACTGCATTGCTTTTCTCCTTAGGATCTGTCCTTTTAGGGCAAGAAAGCCATCAGGATGCAACACCAAAATTGATTCCATATAAGAAGCCCACCTTCTTATTTAATGGACAAAATTTAAAGGGCTGGTATACTTTTGTACAAAAACGAGGTAAAAATATAGATCCCAAAAATGTTTTTACCGTGGTAGACCAACAAATTAGAATTTCGGGTGAGGAGTGGGGTTGCATTACCACAAATAAGCAATACGAGAATTACCGCTTGGCCCTTGAATTCAGGTGGGGCGGAAAAACAGAAGGTAATAGAATAGACAAGGCGAGGGATTCGGGTTTGCTTTTACATTCGAATGGGGAAGATGGTGGATCTTCCGGTATTTGGATGCATTCGATCGAGTGCCAAATCATAGAAGGCGGAACTGGGGACATTTTGGTGGTAGGTGATGGCTCAAATAAATTTAGCATTACAGCTTCAGTGGCCAAAGAAAAGCAAGCAGGTTCTTATCGATATCAAGAGGGAGGTTTGCCAGCTGTTTTGAATAAAGGTCGGCTCAACTGGTATGGTCGGGATGATAACTGGCAAGACGTCATCGGTTTTAAAGGAAAACAAGACATCGAAAAACCGATGGGCGAATGGAACCAGTTGGAATGCATCGCTAATGGAAATGAGATAATTGTTTACCTCAATGGAGTCTTGGTCAATCGGGCAAGAGAGGTTCTACCTTCTAAAGGTCAAATTCAGATTCAATCTGAGGGAGCTGAAATATATGT
>CAMBGA010000094.1 GCA_945866095.1 Spirosoma fluviale | reverse complement strand
ATGAATTAATCATAAATTCTACCCCCGCGGGCGATAGAATTGCTCTTTTGCATGACAAAAGAATCGTAGAATACCACATTGAACAGTCTGAGCCAAAATTCTCCGTAGGAGACATCTATTTAGGCACAGTTAAAAAATTAGTTTCAGGGCTAAATGCCGCATTTATAGACATAGGCTATGAAAAAGATGCATTTTTGCACTATAATGACTTAGGCCCAAACTTAAATACCGTTCAAAAATTCACTCGGGATGTCCTAACTAAAAAAGGCAAAAATGTCCGAATCGAAAATTATAAGCTAGACGAGGAAATCGATAAGCTAGGTAAAATCGAAAAGGCCTTAACTAAGGGCCAACAGATTTTAGTTCAAGTAATTAAGGAGCCCATCTCAACTAAAGGCCCAAGACTTTCCTGTGATATATCCATTGCCGGAAGATTTTTGGTTTTGGTTCCCTTTGCAAATGGGGTTAATATATCAAAAAAAATCACATCCCGTTCTGAGCGAAACCGACTTCAAAAATTGATGTCTTCCGTTAAACCGAAAAATTTTGGCGTCATTGTCCGAACCGTAGCTGAGGGAAAGGCGATTGAAGAAATGGAGCGCGACTTGAAAGACTCGATCTCTAAATGGGAAGAGGGAATTAAGAAATTAGCAGAAGCAAAATCGACCGACAGGATTATCGGCGAAATGAGTCGGGCTACTTCCATGTTGCGTGATTTATTAAATAATGACTTTGATAATGTCATCGTAGATAACCCTGATTTGTATAATGAGGCCAAAGAATATGTGCACACGGTGGCTCCTGAAAAGGAAAAAATCGTGAAGCTGCATACGGGTAAAATTAAATTATTTGAGCAAGTAGGTATCGAGAAGCAATTGAAAATGCTTTTTGGAAGATCTGTTTCTTTGCCAGGTGGGGGATATTTAATTGTCGAACATACTGAGGCATTGCACGTCATTGATGTAAACTCAGGAAATAAGTCAAATGCTGAGGATGACCAAGAAGCTACGGCTTTGAGTGTTAATCGAGAGGCGGCGAAGGAAATTGCGCGCCAACTGCGTTTAAGGGATATGGGAGGTATTATCGTGATCGATTTTATCGACATGAAGAAAGCCGATAACCGGAAAATGATTCAAGACATCATGCGTGATGAAATGAAAACAGACCGATCGAAATTCACGATTCTGCCCTTGACTAAATTTGGATTGATGCAAATAACGCGTCAGCGAGTTCGTCCAGAAATGAATGTGGCCACACATGAAACTTGTCCTAGTTGCGGCGGTTCGGGTACGATCACAGCCAGTATTGCTGTTTCAGATACCATCGCACAACACGTAGAACATTTAGTTTATAAACAAAATGAGAAGAAGCTCACTTTGCTAGTACACCCATTTTTACACGCATATTTTACCAAAGGTTTTCCTTCTGTTCGTATGTCTTGGTTTATGAAATATAAAACCTGGATTTCGATAACAGAAGACTCCTCATTTGGAATAACAGAATTCAAATTCTTAAACCAAAATGGAGATGAAATTGAAATATCATCTTAGACATGCCGTTTTAATATTATTTTTTCTCCCATTGGCCTTCTCATCTGAAGGCCAATGGTGGAAAAAGACGGAAGAAGCGGAAAAAGAACGTTCTAAAGGAATGTTGCTATTAACCTCTGAAGTACAGATTGAGGCTACTCAAGCAATCAATCAAATGTATAATTTTAAATTTCCTGAAGCTGAAAGGGAATTTAATTATTTAAAAGTCAAATACCCCAACCATCCTCTTCCTGACTTTCTACTCGGCTTAATGCAATGGTGGAAGATTGTTCCCAACACAGGAAATGAGGTTTTTGATGATCGCCTTGTTGAATATATGGACAAGAGCATCGCAAAAGCGGAGAAAATTTGGGATGAAACGCAAAACCCTGAGGCGGCATTCTTTATGGCAGCTGCTTATGGTTTTAAAGGCAGGCTTCATGCCGAAAGAAAAAACTGGACTCGGGCAACATTATCGGCAAAAAATGCCTTAAAGTATTTAGAATATTCACGGGAATTTGCAGATTTCAGTCCGGAATTGATGTTTGGCGATGGGCTTTACAATTATTACTACCATTTTATCAAACAAAATTTTCCCCTTCTAAGGCCTGTATTGTGGCTATTCCCAAAGGCAAATAAGTTGATGGGCATCCAACAACTTGAAAAGGTCAGTTACCAAGCATTTTATACACGCACAGAAGCCCGCTATTTTCTACTTCAAATTTATGGGATGGAAAATATGTCGGATAAAGCCTATGACTTGGCTAAATATACGCATGCCAACTTCCCCGATAATCCATTTTTCCATCGATATTTAGCGAGATCAGCTTTTATGACTGGCAAATTAGATCAGGCCATGGAATTATCGAAAGATATTTTATTGAAAATAGGCCAACATCAAATTGGCTATGAGGCTACTTCAGGTAGATATGCCAGTTATATTTTGGGTTATTATTACTTATACGTGTTTAAAAATCCAGTCGACGCAAAAAAATATTTTAACGACTGCCTTTCATTCTCCAAGCAAACGGATTCCATGGATTCCGGGTATTATTGGGCATCCGTTTTAGGTTTAGCTAGAATCGCATTCCAAGAATCAAATTACGACCAGGCGGTCGATTATTGCAAAGAAGTATTAGATAAAGCGGATCGGAAATCGTCCCAACATACTGAGGCTAAAAAGCTATTAGCAGAGGCAAAAAAAGCAAGAAGAAAGCGAAAATAAAATATTTAACAATTCCTTAATACCTTTATAAAAACACTTACATACATATTAACGATCTTTAAAAGGATTAACCAATACCTTAATTAAATTAGCCAATGTTTGGACTTGACCCTACCTTATTTTTCCTGTTATTCTTTTGCTTGTTTGCCGCATGTGCTTTTGAATTTGTCAACGGATTTCACGATACAGCAAACGCGGTGGCAACGGTCATTTATACCCATTCATTAAAGCCTACACAGGCGGTGGTTTGGTCAGGATTCATGAATTTCCTTGGTTTACTTACCGGTGGCGTAGGTGTTACGATGAGTATCATTGGTTTACTGCCAACAGAGCTCCTCATTGATTCCAATGTGTATCATTCCATGGCCATGGCACTTGCTTTATTGTTATCTGCCATATTATGGAATTTAGGAACTTGGTATTTTGGTATTCCAGCATCCAGTTCACATACGTTAATTGGTTCTATTATTGGCATAGGCCTAGGTCACGCTTTATTGCCAGAGAATTCGAATAAAGACATATCATCTGTCAACTGGGATAAGGTCATTGAGATAGGACAAGCGCTCTTTCTTTCTCCATTATTTGGTTTTTCTTTAGCGATCATTTTGATGTATATATTGAAGAAAACCATTTCAAATAAGGATATATTTAAAGAGCCTAAGAAAAACTCGCCACCGCCGCTATGGATCAGATCCATCTTAATTTTCACCTGTACACTCGTTTCATTTTTCCATGGGAGAAATGATGGGCAAAAAGGGATAGGTTTGGTCATGGTTATTTTAATTGCATTTTTACCTGGATATTTTGCTATTAATACATCCCTAGATTTAAATATGGTTCAGAATAGTTTAAATACCGTTCAAACTGTTTCTGTCAAAATTGATACCCTTCCCCTATCAGAAAAAGAATTAGCCAGCTACCACCAATTATTAGCCTCATCGGCAGATTTAAAGACCATTTTAGCGAATAAACCCGACATTAAAAATCTAAGCACCGCTCAAAAATTTAATATTCGAAAAGCGGCCTTAACAATTAATAAGAATGCTAAAAAATTAATTGAGAGTGAATCCGTTTCTCTTTCGGATGGAGATAAAGCTGCTTTCAAAAAAGCAACTCAGGGAGATAAAGCACCCTTCTTTGCCTTTGGCGCCTCATCTGCCACTGGAATGGCCGGAGTTACAGATTTTGCCCCTGCTTGGGTGATGTGGATGATCGCACTTTCATTAGGTTTAGGAACGATGATTGGTTGGAAAAGAATTGTTATCACCATCGGAGAAAAAATTGGCAAAGACCATTTAACCTATGCGCAAGGAGCATCAGCAGAATTAATTGCATCGATTACCATTGGATTAGCCACGGCATATAAATGGCCAGTAAGTACCACGCACGTCTTAAGTTCGGGTATCGCCGGTACCATGGTGGCGTCAAGAGGCATAAAAAATCTACAAGGAGGAACTGTAAAAAATATCGTGATGGCTTGGGTATTAACGCTTCCCGTGACTATCATTTTATCAGCTCTTCTATTTGTATTTTTCCGTTGGATAGTAGGCTAATAAACTAAAGTCATTTTTGTATCTTTGTCTTTTACATGAAATATGAAGGCAGGGCTGATTAAACAATACTTTCCAGAAATTACAGAAAAGCAGCTAGAGCAATTTGAGCTGCTTTTTCCTTTGTACCAAGAGTGGAATGAGAAAATAAATGTCGTTTCTAGAAAAGACATCGAGAACTTAATGATTCACCATGTGTTGCATTCATTGGCCATTGCAAAAATTATTCCCTTCAGGCCTGGTACGGAAATTCTGGATGTAGGTACTGGCGGGGGTTTCCCAGGAATTCCGTTGGCTATTTTATTCCCGGAGGCTAAGTTTACTTTGGTCGATAGCATAGGAAAAAAAATAAAAGTGGTCCAAGGTGTCTCAGAGTCATTGGGTTTAACCAATGTAACAGCGCTCAACGTGCGCGCTGAAGATGTAGATCAAGACTTTGAATTTATCATCAGTAGAGCCGTAACGCGCATAACGCCCTTTTATTATTGGGTTAAAAACAAGGTAAGCCCAAATCATTTTCATACCCTTAGAAACGGGTTAATTTGCTTGAAGGGAGGAGATTTAACGGAAGAATTAGTTGAGCTAGGTAAAAAACATAAAGTTTTTGAATTATCTTCCCTCTTCAAAGAAGAATTTTTTGAATCAAAAAAAGTGGTGTATGTGCCCATGTAAAGCGTAAATTATGTCAAAAATATCCGTCGCTCTTTGCACATATAATGGGGAGAAATATTTGCAGCACCAACTAGAATCCATCAAGAATCAAACGATTGGCATTCATGAGTTGATCGTATGCGATGATGGTTCAAAAGATCAAACGATTTCTATTTTAGAAGATTTCAAAACGCATGTCAACTTTCCCATAGAGATTCATGTAAATTCCAGCAATTTGGGATCTAGCAAAAACTTTGAGAAATGCATCCAATTATGTACTGGCAATATTGTATTCCTATGTGACCAAGACGACTGGTGGTACGAAGAGAAAGTGGAGAGGCAAATTGGGTTTTTCAATGACCATCCAGAAATTGACGCCGTTTTTTCAAACGCAGTCATGGTTGACCAAAAAGGCATTCCAACAGGAAATACTTCTTTCGACCAAATAGAGTTTTATCCTGAAATGCAGGCAAAATGGAATTTAGGACATGCGTTTGAAATGCTATTAAAGGGATATGTGGTGACAGGGGCGACGTTAGCGATCAGAAAAAAAATATGTGCTGAGGTATTTCCTGTTCCAGAAATAATTCCTGAGTTAATTCATGATGGTTGGATTAGTTTGTACTTATCGCGCCAACAAAAAATCGGGTTTATCAGCGATCCATTAATTCAATACCGAGAGCATGCGAGCCAGCAGGTTGGCCTGCAAGGAAAAGAGCCAACGATCACGCTAAAAGACCGCTTTTTGCGTTCTAGGGAAAATAAATTGGCCCGCTTACAAAAGAAATTTGACGATGCGAAAGCATTATTTGATTACTTTAGTGCTTTACCCCTACTAGACAATCACACCACTGAAAAAATAAAAGATCGCATGTTGCATTATCAAATGAGATCCCAATTACCTAGTAATCATATTAAAAGATTTTTACCTATCGTTAAACATGTAATCAGTGGGAATTATAAATTACACGATGGAGGTAAATGGTGGAGACCCGCTTTAGGTGACTTATTAGAATAAAATGATGTCTAAACGTGTTGTAATTGTCATACCGGTTTATAAAAATACCTTAAGCGTAAATGAGGCTAAATCCCTAGCCCAATGCAAAAAGGTGTTACATCAATACCCAATCATTTTTGTTGCTCCTGAAAGTTTACATGCAGATTTTTTTACCCATGAAGACCAAGTAGAAAGATTTGATGACGCTTATTTTAAAAGTCCAAAAACCTATAACAAATTATTAATCAACCCATTATTTTATGAACGGTTCATCATATATGAGTTTATGTTGATTTATCAATTAGACGCCTATGTATTCAAAGATGAATTGGAAAAATGGTGCGATAAAGGCTATGATTATATAGGCGCTCCAAAGCTAAAACTCAAATTTTTAAAGGAAAAAGATCCTTTCGTCATGCCCATTTTTGAACCTATTTTATTTAACGGCGGATTTTCGCTTAGGCGAATTAAGCCTATCATTAAATTCTTAAAAGTTTATAATACTTTCATTCCTGCTTGGCCTGCCAATGAGGACAGCTTATTTTCTGTATATCACAAAAGGGCTTTCCCGTTAAGATTCATGTTAAAATTACCAACTTGGAAAGAAGGGCTGTCCTTTGCATTTGAAAAAAATCCTCAAATAAGCTATAGCCTACATGAGGATTCATTACCTTTTGGGTGCCATGCTTGGGAAAAATACAATCCTTCGTTTTGGCAAAAATTTATACATTAAGAATTTAGAACTAGGTTTAAGCTTTGAATTGCTCACGCAATGGACGTACATTTCTGCGAGATATGGAAATAACATCTCCATTCACTAATCGAATAGCCTTTTGAGACTTAAAGTCAATGTGCTCTATGGACTCTGGGTTAATTAATGCCGACTTTGAAGGGCGGATAAATTGGTAATCAACTAACATAGTAGCAAAATACTTTAATGTCCGGCAAGTCAAAATACGCCTCCCATCTTGAGTGAATATATTTGAATAATTACCTTCTCCTTTAATAACTAATATGTCTTTTACGGGAATCTTCACCGAACCTAGCGAAATGTATTCTATCATAAAATTATGTTATCACTTAAATTAGAATCAAACCATATATAACCACTTAATCAAATTTACCTTAATTTAATTTTAAGAAATAAACGAATCGTATTATTTGCGTTATTAACTATTATTAATAATTAATCATTTATTAAAAGGTAAATGCGAAGTAAAATAATTTATGTTGAAACACATATATCTTGTCATAAATGTTTAATGAAATTTAATATGAATTAGCTATGTTTAATTTTAAGCTTAAAGATTGAGCCTTAAAAAACATTATTTAAATTGCAGTTCAAATAGGAGAAAAAATGAAAACTAGAAAATTCGGTAAAACAAATTGGCTTATAAGTGAACTAGGCTATGGCATGTGGGGCTTAGTCGATTGGTCAGGTTCTGATCAAAACGAGGTAGAGAAGTCATTAGAGATGTCCGTGGATTTAGGGTGTAATTTTTTTGATACGGCTTGGGGATATGGAGAAGGAAAAAGCGAGCAGATATTGGGCAAATTGCTACGTAGGCATGCAAATAAAAAATTATATGGTGCATCGAAAATACCCCCTAAGAATTTTATTTGGCCATCCAAAGCCGGATTCCAATTAAAGGACTGCTTCCCAGCTTCTCATATCATCGAATACACAGAAAAGAGTTTAAAAAACATGAATGTCGAGCAAATCGACTTGCAACAGTTTCACGTTTGGGAAGATGCCTGGGCAGATCAAGACGAATGGAAATCAGCCATCGAAAAATTAACTAAAGAAGGCAAAGTGGCCCACTGGGGAGTATCGGTGAATCGTTGGGAGCCCAACAACTGCCTAAAAACAATCGAAACGGGACTTATCTCATCGGTCCAAGTGATTTACAATATCTTCGATCAGAATCCAGAGGATGAACTTTTCCCTTTATGTAAAAAAATGGATGTGGGCATTATTGCCCGCGTACCTTTTGACGAAGGAAGTTTGACTGGCCTGCTAACGTATGACACTATATTTCCTGCTGATGACTGGCGATCAACCTATTTCGTACCAGAAAATTTAACGTCAAGTGTAGATCATGCGAATGCATTGAAACCGATCATTCCAGAAGGAATGGATATGCCCGAAATGGCTTTGAGATTTATCCTTTCCAATCCTGATGTAGGAACCATTATACCTGGAATGCGCAAGATTAAACATGTTCAAAACAATATCGCATGCTCAGATGGCATGGGATTGCCAAAAGCTAACCTAGAGGAATTAAGAAGTCACCGTTGGGAACGCCAACCTACCGAATGGTCCCAATAGATTGATCAAATAATTCTTTCAATTGCGCTTCTTCTCGAAATCCCGATGTTTTTTGTAACAATTTCCCTTTCTGGAATACCAAAAAACTCGGGATTTCGTCTATCTCATATTTTTGTAGTACGGCTTGATTGCCATCGGCCTCCACTTTCAATACCGTTACTTTGCCTTTATAATCATTAGATAATTTATCGACCGTTGGCATCATCTTAAGACAAGGGGCACACCATTTAGCATAAAAATCCACCACCACAGCATTTTCGCCTTGAATTAATTTCCCAAAAGCGCTTAGGTCCCAGGCTTGATCATGGCTAACGGAAGGAACTCCTTCCAAAGGCTTCAATTTAGTCGTCCATTTTAAATAACCACCCTGAAGTTCAGTCACTTGAAATCCTTCCTTACGTAACATTTCTGCGGCCTGAGCAGATCTACCTCCAGAAAGACAGTAAACAAAAACGGGTTTGTCTTTAGGCAAATCCTTGATTTTACTAGCAAAATCGGGAGACCTGAAATCAATGTTAGTCGCCTTGGGCAAATGGCCTCCGCCAAATTCACCGGCTGTCCTTACATCTAGTAAAAAAGCATTAGAGGTTTCTTGTAATTTCTTTTCAAAAGATTCGACAGGAAGATTTTGGCCAAATACTGAAAAATTGAGTGCTAAAAATGCACCGGCAAGATATAGTTTATAAAGCGAGTTAGATTTCATAAAAGGTTTATTTACAGATATTTAATATGTTTATTGGCGTAAATCAAAGGATTTTATCCAAAAAATGTGTTATTTTGCGAGGCAATTTAATCAATTAATAGGTAATCCATTTATTCACAATAATAATTATACGATGAGTGCAATACAGTACGTTCACGCAAGACAAATTTTAGATTCACGAGGTAACCCAACGATCGAGGTTGATATCAAAACAGAAGATGGGGCATTTGGCCGTGCAG
>CAMBGA010000093.1 GCA_945866095.1 Spirosoma fluviale | reverse complement strand
GGTGGCCAAAAAGCGCCCATGATTTTAAGAACGAGGGGACATCGTCTGGAGGGTATTTGGCATTCAGGTAGCCCTATGGCCTTGTTGATCAATGGATTACGAGGAGTGCATTTTTGTGTACCTAGAAATATGACGCAGGCCGCAGGGATGTATCGGACTTTATTAATGGGCGATGATCCTGGTTTGGTCATCGAATGTTTAAATGGATATCGACTTAAAGAGCCTATGCCGACCAATTTATTGGACATTGTCGTGCCTTTAGGAATTCCTGAAATTTTAAGGGAGGGTGGTGATTTGACGGTAGTTACTTACGGATCTATGTGCCGAATTGTGATGGAGGCTGCAGAAACCTTGGCCGAAATGGGCATTTCTGTGGAGGTCATCGACGTGCAAACCTTATTGCCCTTTGACCGAAATCACCAAATTCTTTTATCTATTCAAAAAACACATCGTGTCCTTTTTGCCGATGAAGATATGCCGGGAGGAGCTACGGCCTATATGATGCAAGAGGTGATTGACAAACAGGGAGGATTTAATTGGTTAGATGCTCCAGCTAGATGTTTGTCGGCGCCCCCTCATCGACCTGCCTACAGTTCAGACGGAGATTATTTCAGTAAACCCAATGTAGAAAATGTGGTGGATACCGTTTATGAAATGATGCGTGAGGTTGACCCAACATCCTTTCCAGCTATTTACTTTTAATATGTCAGCGATCAATTTGTATTTTAAGGCAATTTTATCTGGGGTGCAGAGCACTCGCAATGGAATGGCTTTGACGTGGAAACATGCATGGTCTGCTAGAAAATCACGGAAAGTCCAACAAATTCAAGATCCTCAATATTTTAATGCAAGTGAAAATACGGGGATTTTTACCTTGGAATATCCGCATCAAAAAATTCCGGTTCCGGTCAATGGAAGATACCAGTTGCACAATGAGATGGACGATTGCATCGTTTGCGATAAATGTGTCAAGGTCTGTCCGGTAGATTGCATTGAAATTGATCCTATTAAAGCGACAGGCCTTGTTGGGCATACCTCAGATGGATCCCCCATTCGATTGTATGCAGCAAAATTTGACATCGATATGTCAAAATGTTGTTTCTGCGGTTTGTGTACGACTGTTTGCCCAACGGAATGTTTGACGATGACATCTGAATATGATTTTTCAGTTTTTGATGTGAAGGAACATACGTTTGGTTTTGCGAATTTAACTAAGGAGCAGGCGGATGAAAAAAGGCAATTGTATGAGCAGTTTGTTGCTGAAAAAGAAGCGCTGAAAGCTTCGGCTTTTGTTTCAACTGAATCATTAGTCGAGAAAGAAGCAGATGAAAAACCAGCGGCTAAGCCGGCATTTAAACCGAGCTTTAAGCCTAAGATTCCCATTGCAAATACGGAGGATATTCCTTCCGTAACGGAAAATCAAGTTTCTGAACCTGAGAAACCAGCGGCACCTAAGCCAGCTTTTAAGCCTAGTTTTAAGCCTAAGATTCCTCCCAAAATACAAGATGATCATGAATAGTCCCTTGATGATTGGTTTTTTGGCCTTAACTGTTTTGACCTGTGGAAGTGCATTTTTAATGTTGTGGACTAAAAATGTCTTGCATGCGGCCTTGGCCATGTTCATGACGATGCTTGGCTTAGCCGGATTTTATGTATTGGCTTTTGCGGATGTGATGGCTGTTTCGCACTTAATGATTTATGTGGGAGGGGTTTTGATTTTGATTTTGTTTGGGATTATGATGACAGGCCAACGAACATCTAAAACGGGACAGACGAATGAGCTTTTTACGGAGCAGAAAGGAAGATTTTGGGCATTTTTTATTGGCCTTACTGTTTTTTTTGGTTTGTCTTGGTTACTGGGACAGCAAGATTTTTATGCATTTTCTGATATGGATCAACAATCAAAATTGGGCCGAGTAGGTTTAAGTTTCATGCTTGAGTATTCTTTTCCGTTTGAGTTGACAGGTGTATTTTTATTGATTGCTTTAGTGGGAGCTACCTATATCGCTAAAAATCATGAATGAAATTCCATTGATATTTTTCTTGTGGGTTGGGGCATTTTTGTTTGCCACGGGTCTTTCCATTATACTGATCAAGCGGAATGTAATTTTTGTATTAATGGGGGTGGAATTAATGTTGAATGCAGCTAATTTAAATTTAATTGCCTTCTCTCGAGGGGATGATCAAAACCAAGGTTTGATGATGGGCTTGTTTGTATTGGTGATCGGAGTTTGCGAGATGTCCATCGCATTGGCTATTATCTTGCAGGTTTATCGGAGATTCAAAAAGATTGACATTGACCAATTTCAATCTAGAAATTAATTTTTCTCATCGAGCCAAATTTTCAGTTGGCTTATCAACGCAGGTGTTTTTGCCTTTCCAATCACTTTTTCGAGTTCTGTGATGGGCGCGTCCAACATATTTCGGGTGGTCCCAAATTGCTTCAGTAATTTCTGCGCGGTCAATTTCCCTATCCCCTCCATTTCTTCTAGTTGGCTTACAATGAAATTTTTACTTCGTTTATTCCGATGTGCGGTAATTCCAAAACGGTGGGCTTCATCTCGAAGCCTTTGGATTAATTTCAAAGACTCTGATTTCTTGTCAATGTAAAGTGGCAAGGTGTCCTCCGGAAAATATATTTCTTCTAGTCGTTTCGCGATACCGATGATGGGTATTTTTCCATATAGGCCAATGGCCTTGAGTGCGTCACAAGCGGAAGATAGTTGGCCTTTCCCGCCATCCACAATGATAAGATTAGGCAATTCGGATTCCTCTTCCAACAATCTTTTGTAGCGCCGAGTGACCACTTCAAACATGGTAGCAAAGTCATTGGGCCCCTCAACAGTCTTGGGAGTAAATAATCGGTATTCCTTTTTTGCCGGGAGACCATTTAAAAAATAAACCATGGCGGATACGGGATTGGTACCTTGCAGATTTGAGTTATCAAAACATTCGATATGTTTGGGCAATTGGGTCAGGCGTAAATCATTTTTTAATGTCAAGAGGACTCTCATTTTTCGATCTCCTCCACTTTCTTCCGCTGCTTTTCGATCGGCTTTTTCCTTTTTGAAGTAGAGTACATTTTTAAGCGACATGTCGAGCAACTTTTTCTTATCGCTCATGGCTGGAATGGTATTTTTGACTCCTTTAAATTCGAGCGCCATGGGGATGTTGGTGATAATTTCTTTTGCCTCGCTTTGAAATTGTTCTCTTTTTTCCCAAATGAGCATGGTTAATAAATCACTTTCATCTTCATTCAACTTTTTCTTGGTCTCCCAAGTCTGAGATTGTGTAATCGTTCCGTTGATTACCTTCATGAAATTGATGTAGGCTACTTGTTCATCTGAAACGATTGAGAAAACATCAACATCATGAATGGCAGGATTTACGACCGTGGACTTAGCTTGGTAGTTTTCGAGCAATTGCCATTTTTCTTTATATTCTTGCGCTTCCTCGAAGGCTAATCGGCCAGCTGCATTTTGCATTTTTTCATGGAAGTAGTTTTTGGGCTTTTGATAATGTCCTTTCAGGATGTGTTGAATGGAATCGATGTATTCTAAATAAATAGCTTCAGATTGCAAACCTTCGCAGGGTCCTTTGCAGTTGCCAATATGATATTCTAAACAGACTTTGAATTTCCCCTGTTCGATGTTGGCCGGTTTTAAGGCCAGCGAACAAGTACGCAGGGGATAGAGTTGGTGCAATAGCTCCAATAAAGCATTCATGGATTTTGGGTTTGCAAAAGGCCCAAAATAGGTTCCTGCTTGGTGATCAATGCGCCTCGTCGATATAAGTTTAGGAAAATGCTCTTTGGTGATGCATAAAAATGGATAGGTTTTATCGTCCCTTAAAAGGATATTGTACTTTGGCTGAAACTGCTTGATGAGGGTATTTTCCAACAAAAGCGCATCAAATTCAGAATGCACGATGGTGAACTCCACACGCCTAATTTGTTGAACGAGCCGCCTTGTTTTGGTGTCTTGATTTTTCTGATTGGTAAAATAGCTACTGATTCGATTCTTTAAATTTTTGGCCTTGCCAATATAAATAATAGTGTCTGCTTCATCAAAGTAACGATAGACCCCGGGGTCTTCTGGGAGCGTAGGAAGTAAAAGCTTCGGATTAAAATCAGTCATCGATTCAAAAATAGTCAATTATTTTTAAATTATTTTTTTGGATTATTTTTATAATGGGAGTTTGAATTCAAAATGGTAATATTTTTAATTTTTGTACTTGTTGGAGATTTGATTGAACAATAAATTTGAAGTTCACAAGTCAAAGTATCTAAATTTCCCCAGGCTATTGTATATATTTTATACAATAATTAATCAAGAAATAAGTTTATTTTTGATTTTTAAATCAGTTATCACAGGATTATTAGGAAATTATTAAATTATAATGAATATTTAGTCAAGAAAAATATGGTTCAATCACCTTAAAATTGTAAGATTTTAATAGTGTGGTTGATTTGAATTTTATTATTTATTGTAAAATTCAAAGATATATTCTGATTTAACTACTACTAAATTTTTTTTAAACAAACATAGAAAGGAGGTCCACTGAATAACATGCAAACACAAAACCATCACAAAAAATTATTTTTAAACATTTTAAAACTCTATTATGAAAAACAAATTTTACCAAAGTCTACGAGGCTTTCTATTGCTCGCGATTGTGATGCTAGGAAGTTTTTCGTCATTCGCCCAAGGTCGTAAAGTAACTGGTAAGGTTACTGGTACGGATTCTCAAGGTATTCCTGGGGTTAGTATCTTAGTGAAAGGTACAAACACAGGTTCTACTACAGATGGAAATGGTGCTTTTAGTTTGAATGTGAATTCTGCTAATGCTGTTTTAAGTATTTCTGCTGTAGGTTACAAAACACAATCCGTTAACGTAGGATCTCAATCATCTATTTCTGTTGTTTTACAAGAGGATATAAGTCAATTGAGTGAAGTTATTGTGACAGGTTACTCAGTGACTAATAAGAAGGAATCAACTGCTGCAGCTTCTATAGTTAAGGCAAAAGATTTACAGATTTCTCCTTCAGGAAACGTTGAGCAACAATTACAAGGTCGTGTGGCTGGTATCACGTTGATTACCAATGGTCAGCCAGGAACTAACTCAATTATTCGTGTGCGTGGTTTTGGAGCCTTTGGTGGTAACGAGCCTTTGTACATTGTGGATGGTATCCCTGTAGGAAGTACAGATTTCTTGTCTCCAGATGATATTGAGTCTACAACAGTCTTGAAAGATGCTGCTGCGGGTTCTATTTATGGTGCTCGTGCTGCTAACGGAGTAATTGTTTATACAACAAAGCGTGGCACTAAAGGCAAAAAAGGATTAACCATCACGTATGATGGACTTTATGGAGGAACTGACCCGAATGTGGCTGGTGCTCCTAAGATGTTGACTCCACAAGAGGAAGCTGATTGGACTCATGTAGCTTTCCGTAACAATGCAACTGCTACTGGAACTGCACCTCAGTATTCACATCCACAATATGGTAGTTCTGCTCAGGCAACTTTACCAGCTTACTTGCATGCAAATGGTTCAAATGGCGTACGTGGTTCAGTAGACATGGCGGCTATTCAGGCAGCTTATGCGGCTAGTCCGTTAACTACTTTTTTAATCCGTCCTAATTTAGCAGGAACGAATTGGTTTGATGAGATTACTCGATACGGTAGTACCATGCGTCATTCATTAGGAATTGGCGGCGGTACTGAGAATGGTCGTTTTTACCTAGGAATTTCAGGACAAGAGCAACAAGGTATTTTGTTGGAAAATGATTTCAAACGTTATTCTGCTCGTTTCAACTCTGAATTTAATTTAGGTAAGAAAGTTCGTGTTGGAGAGAACTTACAGTTTACGTATCGTTCCGTTCGTGGCCAAGCAGGTGGTAATGGTGGATTAGGAATTGCAGCTGATGAATCTGTGATTTTATCTGCTTACCGTATGCCTACGATCATTCCGGTATTTGATGATTTTGGTTCTTATGCGAGTACTAAGGCAGCTGGATTTAATAATCCGCGTAATCCAGTTCGTCAGATTATGCGTAACAACTTGAATGATAACAACTTTAATGCAAATGCAGTGGGTAACTTTTATGCTGAGTATGAGCCAATTAAAGATTTGATCATCAGATCAAGTTTAGGAGGTCAATTCAATAGCTCTGCTTTTAAGAACTACAATTACCGATATCTTGGAGATTCGGAGCCTGAGGCATCGGATTCTTTTTCTGAGGGATCTAATTATGTGATGAGTTGGGTGTTATCCAATACCGCTGCTTACAAATATCAGTGGAGAAAGCATGGTGCCAAAGTTTTAGTGGGCCAAGAAGCTTTGAATACTGGAAGAGGTCGTAGCATTAGTGGTTCTGGAATTAACCCGTTCTCGATGGACATGGATTTCTTAACTTTAAATGCAGTTCAATCTCCTGTCGTTAACTCAAATTTATTTAGTGGAGTTAATTTCTACTCTTTATTCTCTAAGTTAGATTATAACTTTGACGAAAAGTATTATGTAACTGGGGTAGTACGTCGTGATGGTTCGTCTCGTTTCGGTTCTCAAAGCCGTTATGGTATTTTCCCTGCGTTTTCTGCTGCTTGGCGTGTAACTTCTGAGGCATTTATGGCTGACCTTCCTTCGATCACAGATTTGAAAATCCGTGGAGGTTGGGGAGAAATGGGTAACTCGAATAACGTAGACCCAGCGAATCAGTTCTCTTTATATGCGGCTAACCGTGGTAACTCATTCTATCCAATTTCTGGACAAAGTTCAGGAGCGAATGAAGGTTATTTCCGTTCACGTATCGGTAATGATGCTGCCAAGTGGGAGACTTCAGAAACCTTGAATATTGGTTTTGATGCTACCTTGTTAAATGGTAAGTGGGAAGTAGTATTGGATGTTTGGAGAAAAGATACGCGTGATTTGTTATTTGGCGTACCTCTTCCAGCGGTTGTTGGTCCTTCTGCATCTGCTCCTGCGGTTAACGTAGCTAAAATGCGTAACCAAGGTATCGATTTCCAGATCATTAATCGTGGAAATATCACTTCTGACTTGAAGTATGAGTTAACCATCAATAATTCATTTTTACAAAATGAGATTGTGGCCTTTGCTCCGGGTATCACCAACTTAACAGGAGGTGCATTCCGTGGTATTGTTCCAGTAAGAATGGAAGTAGGACGTTCTCTTTCTTCATTTTATGGATATAAGGTATTAGGATATTTCAATTCTGCTGCTGAAGTTACTGCGTCTCCTGCTCAATCAGGTGCGGGTGTGGGACGTTTCCGTTACCAAGATACAAATGGAGATGGAAAAATTACTCCAGCGGATCGTACTTATTTAGGTTCACCGGTGCCAACTTACACAGGGGGTGTTAATTTAGGTTTGACGTATAAAGATTTTGAATTCAGTGCATATTTAAATGCATCTGCTGGAAACAAAATTTGGAATCAGCAAAAATGGTTTACAGATTTCTTTGGAACATTCCAGGGTGCTGGAAAGGGTGAGCGTGCAAAGCAATCATGGACTCCTGCTTTAGGAAATTCTGCTGCAGCTCCTATCTGGGAATCAGCATCTAGTATTTCTACTTCAGGTGCTGAGAACTCTTGGTACATTGAGGATGGAGATTACATCCGTTTCCAAAACATTTCATTGGGATACAATATTCCTGAGAAGTATTCTTCTAAGTTAGGAATCAAGCGTGCTAAGTTTACTGTTTCGGCAACGAACTTATTTACAATCACTGCATACAAAGGATTAGATCCGGGTGTAGGTGGTGCAGCTGATACTGGATTTGGTATTGATGTGGGTAACTATCCAGTTACACGCGGATTTAACGCATCGATCAACTTGAATTTCTAATTTAGCGAAAGCCAATTTTAAAAAATAAGAAAATGAAAAAATATCAAATTTTAAAGCGAATAGCTTTGGTGAGTGCGTCAGCGTTAATGTTGACCTTCGCTTGTAATGACCAGTTTTTGGAAGTTGCACCTACGGGCTCTTTAGCTCAGGCGCAATTATCTTCAAAGGCTGGTGTTGAGGGTGCCTTAATTGGTGCTTATGCACAGTTGGCAGCTAAAGGTTTCTCTCGTTTGGGAGCAGCTAACAACTGGGTTTGGGGTTCAATCCGTGGGGGTGAAAATAACAAGGGTACTGACCCTGGTGATTACACGACCATTAACCCAATCCAACGATATGAGGTTGATGCAACCAATGGAGATATGAATGATTCATGGAGAGCCAAGTATGAAGGTATTGCACGTTGTAATGCAGTCATTAACTTAGCTAATGGATCAAAAGAACTTTCTGCTGCGGACAAAACTCGTATCATCGCTGAAGCACGTTTCCTACGTGGATTCTTTTACTTCGAATTGAAGCGTTTATGGAATTCGGTTCCTTACGTGGATGAGAAAGTAGGATATGGCCAAGGAATTGAAAAAGTGGCGAATACTCCTGCTATTTGGGATAAAATCGAAGGTGATTTCAAGCATGCTTACGACAACCTTCCTGAAACTCATTCAGATGCGGGTCGCGCAAACAAATGGGCTGCTGCTGCTTTGTTAGGTAAAGTTTATGTTTACCAAGCGAAATGGGCTGATGCAAAATCTATATTAACGACTGTCATTAATAGTGGAAAAACGACTAATGGCAAGAAATATGGTTTGGTTCCAAAATTTGCTGAAATTTTCAATGCTGAAAATGACAACAATGAGGAGGCAATTTTTGCTATGCAATCTTCTATGAATACGGGTAGTACAAATAATGCAAATGGTTTTGACGATTTGAACTACCCTTATAACACGGGTGCTGACGGTCCAGGTAACTGTTGCGGTTTCTTCCAACCTACTTTCTCGATGGCAAATGCGTATCGTACAGTAGGTGGTTTACCAATTCTTTCTGAACAAGCTGATGGCACTCCTGATTATAACTTAGCTGCTAATGCGGTAAAGAATGATTATGGTAAGAATACAACAGATGCTTTCGTAGAAGATACGGATCCATTAGATCCACGTATTGACCACACAATCGGTCGTCGTGGTATTCAGTATTTAGACTGGATCGAGCATCCGGGTGCTAACTGGATTCGTTCTCAAGTATATGCAGGTCCATATTCTCCTAAGAAATATGTGTACTATAAGCGTCAAGAGAATAGTTTGACAGATGGTTCTGGTTGGACACGTGGTTATGCTACGATGAACTTTAATATCATCCGTTTTGCTGATGTACTTTTATTAGCTGCTGAGGCTGAAATCGAAGC
>CAMBGA010000092.1 GCA_945866095.1 Spirosoma fluviale | reverse complement strand
GGCCAGGTAGTTGAGCTAAATTTATCCTTTCCAAAACCTGGAACCTATATCCTTGCACAATCATGCAGCAATGGGGCGACGATATTCCGAAGTAATAAATCATTATCGGACACGGTAAATACCCCTACAAATCTGGGCTATCCTTATACGATCCCTAGTATTTTATCCATGACGGGGGCTTTATTTAATGGGGCGCCCATCACCAGTGGATACTATTATTTTTACGATATGAAGTTCAAATCGCTTGGATGTCCAAGTCCACGAGCAACGGTCAATATTACGACTTCAAAAACTCCTGAAGTGAGCATAAATCCGGTAGGCAGTCAAACAATCTGCTTGCTTGGTTCCCTGCTCATTACGGCAAAATCACCAGACAACCCTAGTTATCAGTGGCTATTAAATGGGGCCGCTATCAGTGGAGCTAATTCAGCCACCTATAATGCTAATAAAACAGGTGCCTATCAAGTGAAATCGACCATTGGTGGGTTATGTTCAAGTACATCAAGTACCTTGAATTTGACCATTTCAAATCCCTTGCCTCCGGTCATTACTTACTTAGATGGAACCATGAAAATAGCAGGCACTGGGACCATTCAATGGTATGTAAACGGGGCCATTATACCTGGTGCAACAACATCCTCATTTATTCCCGTGCAAAGTGGCCTGTACTCTGTATACCTCAAAGATGTGAATGGATGTAGCGCGACATCTGATTTATTGACCATCAATATATTAGCTGCTGAAAAAGAAAACCCTTTTTCAGTGTATGTCGCCTTTCCTAATCCGGCCGTCGATTTACTTAACGTAGGATTACCCCAAGCCCTTGCAGGTACTTATACCATCGAAATTATTGATATACACGGAAGGATTTTTCTCACCGAAAAAGTCAATTTAGAACCTGGAGTAAATCAATTGAAAATTGACATTTCGAAAATCCCTGTGGGCACATACGTAGTTCGATTACCCGAAATCCTGAGCCAACCGAGCATGAAGTTTATTAAAAACTAGAGAATTGTTTTGACCAAGTATCGGCCACTTGTTTTGCCGGCCAACATGTCTAGCAAGATTTCAGGTGCTTCTTCTAAGGATATAGTTTTCACTATTTGATCCATCGGGAAACACCATTCTTTAGCTAATTTATTCCAAACTTTTTTCTTCAACTCCAAAGGAGAATCAGCCGAATAAATGCCTAATAATCGCGCCCCTCTAAGGATAAACGGATAAATCTGCAAGTTTAATTCGACACTAGAGGCCATCCCGCAGGCAGCTACTGAACCACCAGCAATTAGACTTTTTAAAATTTTAATTATTGTATCTCCTCCTACCGTATCGATCGCTCCTGAAAATCGCATCGAGTAAAGTGCTTTCGATGTTTCCTGGAGGAATTCCTCCCGATCGATTATTTCATCCGCACCGATCGACTTCAAAAAGTCATGTAAGCCTTTTTTCCCTGTGATGGCAATGACCTCATAGCCCAAATGCTTCAATAATAAAATACTACACATCCCCAAACCTCCGGTAGCACCACTCACCACGATAGGACCATCGCTAGGTTTAATACCGTTTTGTTGCAAGGCCAACATCGCCATTCCGGCTGTCAAACCGGCAGTGCCTATTTGCATGGATTTCTCCAGCGTTAGTCCTGAAGGTAATTTGATGATCCAATTCGATGGAACGGAAATAAACTCACATAATCCTCCATGAGCATTCATGCCCAAATCGAAACCAGTAATGATAACTTGACTTCCAGCTTTAAACTTGCCTGAAGGGTCATTAATCACAATCCCTGCAGCATCTATCCCCGGAATGTGAGGAAAATTTCGAGTAATGCCTCGATGTCCAGAAGATGAAAGGGCATCCTTATAATTTAAAGAGGAATAAAAAACTTGCACAAGGACCTGCTCGGGATTTAAAACATCCAACGGGATATTTGAAACGGAGGTGACATAAGTTCCATCTCCATTTTCACTTGTCCATAAGCCTTTAAAAGTTTCCATCCTTTAATTCTTTGTCCAAAGAAAAATCATTCTAGGTGAATTTTGATCATCAAACTCATTTAATTGATAATCCCCTAACATGCCTGTGGAGCTAAGTCCCGAATTCACTGCATATTCCAAGAAATCCGATTTTGAAATCAATTCAACCTTTTCTTCAAAATGATAGGCCTCCATTTGATCGGTAAAATCAATGGATTTATAGAGAAAGCCATCTTCGGCCCAGCGATTTATCTCAAATGAAATGCCTTGTTTGATCACTGTTTCTTGGCCAACTAAATATTTAATAACATAAGTAGGATTAAAGAAATCCATTAAAAAAACACCTCCCGGCTTTAGTGCGGCACTTAATGAATTGAAAGCTGCTTGGTTATCAGATTTCAGATCAAAATAACCAAAACTGGTAAAGAAATTACAAACCCATTCATAGACACCCTCTTTAGGCAGTGGGTCTCGAATATCGTGTACAAAAAAAGATAAATTTTCAGAAGCATAATGATTGGCCGCCTCTATATTCTTAGGGGACAAATCAAAACCGTCGACTTTAAAACCTAATTCATGCAATGTTTTGGCATGCCTTCCTTGTCCGCAGGCGGCATCTAAAACATATGCATTTTTGGGGGTTTTTAATTTTTGCTGAATGGTTTTTATGAATGCTGACGCTTCATTTTCATCTCTTTCATCATATAAAATATGGTAATAGGGAGAGTCAAACCAGGTACTAAACCATTTCATCTTAGGCATTATTTACTAGCGACAGTCAATTTTAGAAAATCCTGATAGGCTAATTTAATGCCGTCTTCCAGCGCAATTTTATGATGCCAACCAAGGCCATGAAGTTTAGAAACATCAATCAACTTCCTAGGCGTGCCATCTGGTTTTGCGGTGTCCCAAACTATTTCCCCCTGAAATCCGATAACCTGTTTCACGAGAGCTGCCAAATTTTTAATTGTCACATCTTCACCAGTCCCTATATTGACCAACTCAGATTCATTGTAATTTTCCATTAAAAATAAACAGGCCTCCGCAAGATCGTCCGCATGCAAAAATTCTCGCATGGGTGATCCCGTTCCCCAAAGCGTCATTTCAGAAGCATCTTTTTCCTTTGCCTCGTGAAATTTACGTATCATCGCAGGTAAAACGTGTGAATTGACTAAATCGTAATTATCGTTTGTACCGTATAAATTCGTTGGCATAACCGAAATAAAATTACATCCATATTGAGCCCGATAGGCCTCACACATTTTAATGCCGGCAATTTTAGCAATCGCATAAGGCTCGTTGGTCGGCTCTAAATAACCACTCAATAAATAGGATTCCTTCAGAGGTTGGGGAGCTAATTTAGGGTAGATGCAAGAAGAACCTAAGAACATTAATTTCTTAACTTTATTTACATATGACCCATGGATAATATTGTTTTGAATCGCTAAATTTTCATATAAAAAATCAGCTCTATAGGTATTGTTGGCGACGATGCCCCCTACTTTTGCCGCGGCTAAAAACACGTATTCCGGCTTTTCAACTTCAAAGAAGTCTGCAACATTTTGCTGATTTCTTAAATCCAATTCAGATGATGTCCTAGTCAATAAATTAGTATACCCTAGAGAGGTTAATTTTCTGACGATTGCGGACCCAACCATACCTCGATGGCCAGCTACATATATTTTAGACTCTTTTTCCAATGCAAAACTATTTTTAAACCAACAATATTTTAAAATTTAAGCAAATTACATATTATCACGCATCTAATCATTTTAATTTCTAATTTTGAGAAATTTTACTGCGACCTGTGCGTTAATGCAAACATGATTATTCGGAAATTACATATTTTGTTTTTTTGTTTCGTAGGTTCAATCGCCTTCGGTCAAAACAATGCCATTATATCCAATAAAAAGCCGGTAATCGACACCACTGTTAAATCCAAAGGAATTCTAGGGGGAAGACTATCCACAGGACTAGAAAATAGCCTAGATCAATTTAAACAGGAAAGTGCAGATTGGAAAAAGGAAAGCCGTGCCTTTATTGAGGAAATGGGGATTAAGGACATTGGGGTAAAAGCTAGTATTGCATCGAGGAAAATCAAGAAAAAATTGGTTGCTAAAGATGAGTACGTAAATATTAAAACGGACCGACGATTAGGCCAATATGGGAGTGGAAATCGAAGTACGGTGGAGGAAATAAATGTGGTCAAATTTGTAGAAGATGAATCAATTAGCGCATATGCCCAAGAAATCTGGTGGTTTGATCCAAATCAATCCCGTATCGTAAACTCATCCATTAAAGACAATAAAACCGCACAAATCTGCCATGGTCCGTTTAGAAAGGTAGTCAATAATGTCATTATTGAACAAGGATTTTTCTTTATGGGAACAAAAGATGGTCGTTGGGAAACTTTTGGACCCGAAAATGAGTTAGAGAGTAAGGTTTATTATGTACGAGGCTTTTTAGCTGGCTCAGATATTACCTATCATGACGCCGCTAAAAAGAAAATCAAACAAGTGGTCCCAAATTTTTATGGGAAAACAAGAGGCAATTATTTGTCTTTTTACCCGAGTGGTAATTTAAAAGAAGATGGTAAATTAGATGACTCCGTGCGAATAGGGCGTTGGCGTGAATTTTACGAGTTTGGTGCTGGAGGTAGATTAAAAAAAGAGTGGCGGTATGGGATAGATAAATTTGATGCATCGGAACCCATATTAATGGTAGAACGAGATTCTCAAGGGAAAATTATCTATCAGAATAATCAAAAATTCGATTAATGAAAGTATTTTATTTGTTTATAGTTTTGCTTTGGTCTCTTGGAATGATGCTTTATTCCAAAGAAGCTCAATCTGCCATTCCAAATGCTCATAAGGCTACATTTACCTGGCATACGGAAGAGAGTTTTCATGCACATGGGTCAACAATTCAAATAAATACACCAAACAACGCCGAAGAGGAGCAAGAAGAAGACGAAGTAAATGATGAAGATGAATTTAAATTAAAGTGTTTTTTTTCAAAAAAAGACATACCATTTATTTCTATAAATTTCAAAGAAGGTTTAGTTTCAATACATCCAAAACTTAGGCTTTTGAAGCCCTTTTTAAAACCTCAATTTACCCCTCCAGATCATACATTGATTGTCAAAATTCATTAATTTAAAATTTTAACTAATCAATATGAATCTTAATCATTATGTTAAATCCATCATTTCAGGTGATTGGAAATCGGGAATTGCTGTATTTTTGGTTGCATTGCCCTTGTGTCTTGGAATCGCGCTTGCCTCAGGAGCGCCCTTAATGGCTGGCTTGATTGCCGGAATCGTAGGAGGAATTTTAGTTACTCTTATTTCAGGGTCTGAATTATCCGTCAGCGGCCCAGCAGCTGGACTTACCATTATTGTGGCCAATGCCATCATTACGCTAGGTTCATTTCAAGGTTTTTTGGTGGCTGTTATTTTAGCGGGTCTAATACAATTGGTATTAGGACTACTAAAATTAGGCAAGATTGGGAGCTTTTTCCCATCTTCGGTGATTCGAGGCATGCTAGTTGCCATTGGAATTGTTATTATCTTAAAGCAAATTCCACATGCGATCGGAGATGATTTGGATTTTATTGGGGAGTTTGAGTTTTTTCAGAGTTCTGATGGTCAAAATACATTTTCTGAAATCCTATCAGCATTTGAAACCCTAAAGCCGGGAGCGTTTATCATCGCATTTTTAGGGCTTATTATTTTATTTTCTTGGCCCTGGATCATTCGAAAAATTACGTTTTTAACAGCAATTCCTGCTTCCTTGTTTGTAGTATTAGTCGGAGTGCTAACGAATGAATTACTGAAAATGTATGCGCAAGACTGGTATTTGGGCAATTCGCAAGAGCACATGGTTAATTTGCCTATATTCAATTCAATAGGAGAAATCGCTGGGGGACTGGCAAGGCCTGATTGGACTTTTTTGACTAATCCAGCAATCTATTCCATTGCCATCACACTGGCTATAGTGGCCAGTTTAGAAACACTGCTTTCGTTGGAGGCCATTGATTCCCTAGATCCTTTAAAAAGAATTTCTTCTGCCGACAGGGAGTTGGTTGCTCAAGGATTCGGGAATTTAACCAGTGGGCTTTTAGGTGGATTGCCGATCACATCTGTGATTGTGAGATCTTCTACCAATGTCTATTCCGGTGGTAAAACTCGAATGTCTAGCTTCATACATGGTTTATTATTATTGGTCGCGGTACTTTTCTTACCACTCTATTTAAATAAGATTCCATTGTCATGTTTGGCTAGTATTCTATTGTTTACCGGATATAAATTGGCTCATCCCAAAGAATTCAAAAAAACATTTTCAGAAGGTTGGAAACAGTGGGTTCCATTCATCGCGACGATTATTGCGGTAGTTGCAATTGATTTGTTATGGGGGATTTTTATTGGAACATTTATTGGTTTGATTTTTGTGGTCTTAACCAATTATGAATCTGTATTTTCAGTCTTCCACAATGGAAATGAAGTATTAATTAAATTCCAAAAAGATGTAACTTTCTTACATAAACTGTCATTAAAGGAAGCATTTCGAAAAATACCTACAGGTTCGCAGGTGTATATTGACGCATCAAAAGTACATTTCATGGATCATGATATTAAATTATTAATCACAGAATTTATGTCAACAGCCAAAGAACGTGGCATTGACGTTGCTTTTAAACAAAAATAAAAATGAAAGATTATAAAAAATTACTTTTAAATAATAAGGCATGGGCCAGCGAGCGTCTTAAAGTGGACGAACATTATTTTGACGATTTATCTAAAGGTCAGAGCCCATTATTCCTATGGATTGGCTGTGCAGATTCTAGAGTGCCAGCTGAGGAAATAACCCATGCGGCTCCCGGTGAGATATTTGTGCATCGAAATGTGGCTAATATGGTGGTTCATACCGATATGAACCTTTTGTCTGTTTTACAATATGCGGTTGAGGTTTTAAAAATTAAGCATATCATCATTTGTGGTCATTATAATTGCGGGGGTGTAAAAGCCGCCATGACCAATAAAGACTTTGGCTTAATTAACAAATGGCTCAGGAACATCAAAGAAGTTTATGAAAAACACTATGATGAGTTGCATGCGATTGAAAACGAACAATCTCGCTTTAACGCGATGGTCGAACTGAACGTTAAGGAACAAATTCAGAATTTGGCAAAAACATCCATTGTTCAAAAAGCATGGAAAAATAGTCAATTGCCCCATTTGCACGGTTGGGTTTTCGATATCCATAAAGGTGAAATAAAAGAAGTGGTGAATATTTCCGCTGGGGAATGGGAGAGCCCTGTCTTTAAATACGAATTTGAATAAATGAAAAAGGCCTGAAAATTCAGGCCTTTTTTTCTACAAATTTGTTTTTATTTTTAACTCGTCTAGTTGAGCTTGAGCGAGGGGGGAAGGTGAGTCAATCATGACATCTCGGCCCGCATTGTTTTTAGGGAATGCAATATAATCCCGAATGGAATCAGTGCCTCCAAATAAAGAACATAATCGGTCGAAACCAAAAGCCAAGCCACCATGTGGAGGTGCTCCATATTCAAAAGCATCTAATAAAAATCCGAATTGAGCCTTAGCCTCTTCAGCAGAAAATCCTAAAACTTCAAACATCTTGGATTGCAAATCTTTTTGGAAAATACGAATCGATCCGCCACCTACTTCCACACCATTAATGATTAAATCGTAGGCATTTGCTCTCACTTTTCCGAAATCACCGGCCTCCATCAAAGGAATATCCTCCGGTTTTGGACTGGTAAATGGATGATGCATCGCAAACCAGCGATCTTCCTCTTCCCCATATTCTAATAATGGGAAATCGACAACCCAATGAACTTGGTAATTATCTGGATCTCTCAAGCCTAACCTTGTCCCCATTTCTAATCGCAATTCGTTCAACTGCTTACGTACTTTATCGCCATCACCTGATAAGATTAAAATCAAATCCCCAGGTTCTGCGTGACAAGCCTTTGCCCAAGTGGCAAGATCTTCTTCACTATAAAATTTATCTACTGAAGATTTTACAATGCCATCAGGTTGAACGCGCGCATAAATTAATCCTTTCGCACCTATTTGCGGTCGGCGTACAAAATCGGTCAACTCGTCCAATTGCTTACGGGTATACTCCGCGGCGCCCTTGACACAAATTCCCACCACTGTGTTGGCAGAATCAAACACTTGGAAATCTTTCCCAGATGTCAAATCCACCCCTTCGGCCTTAAATTCGACAAATTTCATGTCAAACCTAATATCAGGCTTATCGGAACCATAGCATTTCATCGCATCCGCGTAGGTCATCCTAGACACGGTGCCAATATCGATTTTCTTAACCTGCAAAAACAAATGTCGAATCAACCCTTCAAACATATTTAATATGTCTTCTTGCTCCACAAAAGACATCTCACAATCAATCTGTGTGAATTCTGGTTGGCGATCTGCGCGCAAATCTTCATCCCTAAAACATTTGACCAATTGGTAATATCGATCAAATCCAGACACCATCAATAATTGCTTAAATGTCTGTGGAGATTGAGGAAGGGCATAAAATTCGCCTGGATTCATCCGAGACGGAACGACAAAATCTCGAGCACCCTCGGGTGTTGACTTAATCAACACGGGGGTTTCCACCTCAATAAAATCTTTATTATCTAAGTAATTGCGAACCTCCCTCGCCACTTGGTGACGCAAGCGCAGACTCTCACGAATCGGATTTCTTCGTAAATCTAAATACCGATATTTCATTCGAATATCATCTCCTCCATCCGTTTCATCCTCAATTAAAAAAGGTGGAAGTTTTGCAGGATTTAAAATGCGTATGTTTTTGATTTTTATTTCAATATCTCCCGTAGGTAATTTATCATTCTTAGCTAATCGCTCCACCACTACACCTACAGCCTCAATCACAAATTCGCGACCTAAGCCCCTTGCCATGGCAAGTGCCTCAGGACTCGATTTCCCTTCCTCTAACATCAACTGCGTTATGCCATAACGGTCTCTTAAATCCACCCAAATCATCCCCCCTTTATCTCTTGATTTATGAACCCAGCCACATAAAGTCACTTCTTGACCTACCTCTGTGATCCGCAATTCTCCGTTCGTGTGTGATCTTAACATATTTTCTTCTGCCAATTAAATTTTTGCAAAATTACTGAAATTGGATTGAGGGAAAAACATTTAGCAGTTTATTCTTTAAATCCTTAATTTAGTGCTTTGAAATTTTTATAGATTAATGGCTCATTTTGGAATAGTCGGTTCAGGTATTGGCGGGATTGCATTAGCCATTCGCA
>CAMBGA010000091.1 GCA_945866095.1 Spirosoma fluviale | reverse complement strand
AAATGGCCCTATATTTATTATGTCTTAGCAAAAACTCATTTAGATAAAAAAGACTATGAAAAATCTTTAGATTATATCCATACAGGGTTGCCCATTATAAAGGCTAGTAAACGAGAAAAAAATATTGCGCAAGTTTATGCATGTGCTGCAAATGATTATTTTGGTTTAAATAATATCGACAGTTCTATTTATTATTCTAGACTTGCCTATAATTTAGGTTTGAAAAATTCAATCACTGAGGTTATTTTAAATTCAAGCCAATTATTATTTAGGATTTACAAGCAGCAAAGTAAATTCGATAGCGCATTCAAATACTTACAAATTACTTCCGCCTTAAAAGATACTTTAGCCCAACAAAATAAGATCAATGACATTGATAATATCTCTTTAAATGAATCCATTCGGGAGCAGGAAAAAGCGGAACAAGAAAGCCAAAAGAATAAATTTATTATTGGTTTTGCATTAATTTTTATTTTGAGTTTTTCAGCTTTATATATCTACAATAGAAATAAGCAAAAGGAAAGCATTCGAAAAATAGAAGATGATCGTAAGAACAAAGAATTAAAAGCAGCTCAAGATTTACAAAATAGTTTGTTGCCCAAGCACTTGCCCAAAAGAGCAGATTTGGACATTGCGACCTATATTCGATCCTCGACCGAAGTAGGTGGCGATTATTTTGACTTTTTTAATGAAGACGAAGGTTTGCTCATTAGCGTTTGCGGGGATGCTACGGGTCATGGTGTTGCTTCAGGAATGATGGTTTCAGTAACCAAAACAGCATTGAATGGATTGGCTGACCTAAAGCCTAATCAAATGTTAAACAGATTAAATTCTGTGATCAAGAAAGTTGACCTAGGCATATTGCGAATGAGTTTAAATGTTGTAGAGTTTGGTAAAAATGAAATAACCTTAAGTTCAGCTGCCATGCCTCCTATTTATTTTTACAATGCCAAAGATGGATTATTAGAGGAATTCTCCAATAACGGCTTGCCATTAGGTAGCTTAAGAAATGAAGAATATGTGTTGGAGAAAAGGAAATTCAGGGAGGGAGATGTACTCGTGCAATTTTCGGATGGATTGCCTGAGGCACCCAATTTAGCCGGTGATTTATATGACTATGATCGGTTAAAAAGTTTGATTCAAAATTCTTGTCATTTATCCGCCAACGAGATCATTGATACCTTAGTCAAATCAGTGGATGAGTGGATGCAGGGTCAGTCTAATCCAGATGATATTACATTAGTGGTAACTAAGAAAAAATAGCATAAAGAAGCCTTGCAATGTTGGTATTTTATTTAAGTAAACAGCATGTAAACTTTTATTAGTTTCACGTATATCTATGAAATTTCATTTGAAATTATTCCTTGTTTTAAGCATTGCCATTTTATTTTTCAACCATAAAAGTTTAATGGGTCAATCTAAGGCTAAGGCCCCCAAAATGATGTATGCTGATTCCAGTCGAACGGGTAAGCCTTTTTCAAAAAATCCGTTTGTCATTCAATTTAAAGGAAGGTATTTAATGTATTCTTCCGTTTTGCCAGTGAAGGGCAGTCAATCCAGGGAAATTGAAATCACGGAAAGTAATGATTTGATTCATTGGAAGAATGTTGGTTTTTTAACGATCCAAGAGCCTTATGAAAAGAATGGAATTAGTGCCCCTTGTGCTTTGGTCATCAAAGGGAAAGTCCATGTTTTTTATCAGACCTATGGGAATGGAAAAAATGATGCCATTTGCCATGCCATATCGGAGGATGGAATAAATAATTTTGTCAGAAACGCGACTAATCCGATCTTTCGTCCCGACGGCGATTGGAATTGTGGGAGGGCCATCGATGCCGAAGTATTTCTGTTCAAAGGCAAATATTATATGTATTATGCCACGCGGGATCCCAATTTCAAAATTCAAATGCTCGGTGTGGCGACAGCGCCTGCAAATACAAATTTCAACCGAGCGGAATGGACACACCAATCCAAATTGGCCCCACTGCTAAAACCTGAAGAAAAATGGGAGGGGGAGTGCATAGAGGCGGCTTCTATTATCAAGCGAAATGGTATTTTATATATGTTTTATGCAGGAGCTTATGACAACTGGCCGCAACAAATAGGAGTAGCGACCAGCAAAGATGGAACGAATTGGCAGCGCCTATTCAAAAAACCGTTTTTGGAAAATGGCAAACCAGGAGAGTGGAATTACAGTGAATCGGGTCATCCAGATATATTCGATTTGGGCAATAAAAGTTATTTGTTTTATCAGGGAAATAAGGATCAAGGGAAAACCTGGTGGATTTCAAATGTAGAAGTTGGCTGGAACAAAAAGGGCCCCTACTTGAAATAGTTAATGAGTTTAGGTTCGGTATCTACCGAATCATTTACCTATGAATGACTATCGGATTCTCACTCATTTACAAGATTTAGTCGGGTGTAAATCAGGACCTTGTCCGGTCTTGTCTGTTGTTTTATATTTAAGGCAATTGTTTTATTTGAAATGAATTAATTGCTATATTCGATTAAACCATTGCGAAAAATCCTATTGATTGACGACCTAAACTATGCTGATGAATATGCGTAAATTCCTTTTGATGATACTGGCCTGCGGATTCTCCTTTGCGAGCATAGCCCAAAAAAATATACACCCCAACGTTATTTTAATTATTACCGATGACCAAGGATATGGCGACTTAGGAATTAGCGGAAATTCCTTGATCAAAACTCCGGTCATTGACCGCTTTGCCAAGCAGAGTTTACGATTTAACGATTTCCATGTTTCACCCGTTTGTGCTCCTACTCGGTCAAGTCTAATGACTGGCCGCTATTCCTTGCGAACTGGGATACGAGATACCTATAATGGAGGGGCCACGATGGCTTCCAGTGAAATTACGATTGCCGAAATTTTGAAGCAAGCAGGATATCGAACAGGATTGTTTGGTAAATGGCATTTGGGGGATAATTTTCCTAGTCGGCCCATGGATCAGGGATTTGACGAAAGCTTAATGCACCTTTCGGGAGGGATGGGCCAAGTAGGTGATGTGACGACTTATTTTCAAAAAGACAGTAGTTATTTCAATCCGGTCCTTTGGAAAAATGGTCAAAAGGAGTCATTTAAGGGATATTGTTCTGACATTTTCGCAGCGAATGCCATTCAGTTTATTGAAAAAAACAAAAGCAATCCATTTTTCTGTTACCTCTCCTTCAATGCCCCTCATACACCTTTACAAGTACCTGAATATTATGATCAGATGTACAAAAACGTAGACCCATCCATTGAATTTGAACGAAAAAATCCCATGCATTTGAAAATGACCGAAAAGGACAAGGAAGATGCTCGAAAGGTCTATGGCATGGTCAGCAATATAGACGATAACATAGGCAAATTGCTCCAAAAAATCGCTGATTTAGGGATTGAAGAAAATACCATTATCATATTTATGACGGACAACGGACCGCAGCAATTACGTTATACGGCGGGCATGCGAGATAAAAAAGGGTCGGTGTATAATGGAGGGACCCGAGTTCCTTTCTTCTTGAAATATCCCGCTTTGTCGAAGGAAAGTAAAGTGATTGAAACGATGTCGGCCCACTTTGACGTGTTGCCTACGCTATCGGAATTGTGTCATGTAGATTTACCAAAAGATCGTAAGATCGACGGAAAAAGTCTTGTGCCCCTGATCAAAGGCAAAAAGGTTGATTGGTCGGATCGAGCCATGTTTAGTTATTGGACCCGAAAGTATCCTGAACTTTACAACAGCATGGCCATCCAGAAGGCAGAATATAAATTGGTCGGCCAAACTAATTATAACGCTTCCATCGAAGATTTCGAATTGTACCATTTGAAAAATGACCCAGGGGAGCTACACAACATTGTCAAGGAAAATAAAGCCATTGCCTTGAAACTGAAAGCCGAATTAGATCTTATTTACCAGGATTTAATTCGATCAAAAAATCTGATCAACCCGCCCAAAATTATCGTTGGCACGAAAAAGGAAAACCCTTTGACCTTGAATCGAAATGATGCGGATGGTTCCCGTGGATTATGGGATCAAGAAGCCATATTTGGAAAATGGAATGTCAATATTCTAAAGGGGCGCTATAATTTCAGATTTAAATTTATCAATCCGATCGCTGCCAACGGAGACATGTATTTGGAAACAAATACGATCATCAATCAAATGAAGAATGATCAGCATACGGATGTGATTGAGATGAAAAATGTGTCTCTTCCAGAAATAAATGGCGAATTGATTCCATACTACTTGACGAAGGGTAAAATGATATTGCCATTTAGTGTTGAAATTGAAAAGCTGGATTTAAATAGTCATTAAATTTAGGGTCATTCGACTAATCCATTGGAACAGGAATTTTTTTTTTGCCATGTTTTTTATTTTCCAAAGATTAATACTATTTTAGTATTTAATAGATACTGATATTTGATTTGGTATTTAGAGGTAAAACAAATTTTATCTTTAAAACAGGCAATATTTGGTTCTATTGATAGATAAATCAATTACCCCCTTAATTTTAAATACGACATAACTCTAAAAAAAACTTTAACGAAATGAAAAAAGGTATACTTTATTTTTCTACCATTATCCTAGTTTTAGCGAGCATCGCTTTTGTTGATAAAATAAAACCAGGAAGTCCATTGCACATTTCCAAAGTGGTAGGTGCGGTTCAGGATAAACAAATTGCTACAATAGAAGATAATTCAGGTGATTGGCTTACGTATGGTCGAAATTATGGGGAGGAGCGTTACAGTCCATTGGGCCAAATTACCAAGGAAAATGTGGGCCAATTAGGTTTAGCTTGGAGTTTGAACTTGGGTACAAAAAGGGGGATAGAGGCAACTCCATTGGTTGTGGATGGTATCATGTTTTTGAGTGGACCATGGAGTGTGGTATATGCGATCAATACTCGAAATGGCAAATTATTGTGGACTTACGATCCACAGGTGCCTAAAGAATTTGGCGAAAAGGCTTGTTGCGATGTCGTTAATCGGGGTGTGGCCATGTACAAAGGGAATATTTTTGTGGGGACTTTGGATGGTCGTTTAGTTTCCATTAATGCGTCTACAGGAAAAAAGAAATGGGAAGTATTATCTGTATCGCATGATCGGTCGTATACCATTACCGGTGCGCCTAGGGTGATGGATGGCAAAGTGTTGATCGGAAATAGTGGAGCTGAATATGGGGTTAGAGGGTATGTGACGGCCTATGATGCGATGACAGGAAAGAAAATTTGGCGATTCTATACGGTTCCGGGAAATCCGGCCAATGGATTTGAACACCCAGAAATGAAAGAGGCTGTCAAAACATGGAAAGGAGAATGGTGGAAATATGGCGGAGGCGGAACGGCTTGGGATGCTTTTGCTTATGATCCTAAATTAAAGCTTATTTATGTGGGAACTGGAAATGGTTCCCCTTGGAATCGTGAGATTAGAAGTCCAGGTGGAGGCGATAATCTTTATCTTTCTTCTATTTTAGCCATTCACGCTGAAACAGGAAAATTGAAATGGCATTATCAAACGACACCGGGGGATTCTTGGGACTTTACGGCGGTCCAACAAATCATACTAACCGAGTTGGAGATAAAAGGCAAAAAACGTGAAGTGCTTATGCAAGCACCTAAAAATGGTTTTTTCTATGTTTTGGATCGCAATACGGGCGAGTTGTTATCGGCGGAGCCATATGTGTATGTCAACTGGGCCTCGAAAGTGGACATGAAAACCGGAAGACCTGTAGAAAATCCCAATGCGCGTTATGTAACAAGTAATGAGCAAGTTTACCCAAGTATTTTTGGGGGTCACAACTGGCAACCCATGGCTTTTAATCCGAAAACTAGGTTAGTTTATATTCCTGCAAGGGAGCGTTCTTCATCGCACGGAAATCAGAAAGATTTTATTTACGATAAGGATCATTGGAGTACAGGTAATAAAAGTAATCCGGATAACCCTACGAACCTAGATCCCAAAGGTCCGAAAACCTATGGCAAATTAATCGCTTGGGATCCTGTTCAAAACAAAGAAGTTTGGAGCAAGACTGAGAAAACTACTTGGAATTCAGGTGTCTTAACCACTTCAGATCTAGTTTTTCAAGGAAATGCGGAAGGAGATTTCAATGCATTGGATGCTAAAACGGGCCAAGTCGTATGGTCTAAAAATTTAGGTACGGGAATTATTGCACCGCCGATAACCTATTTAGTAGATGGGGTTCAATATGTAACCATCGCTGTAGGTTGGGGCGGAGTATCTGGACTGTCTGGTAAAAATACAGAACAGATTAACCCAGGTACGGTTTACACTTTTGCTATTGGGAAAAATGTGGCGATGCCCGTATATGAAAAGGAAGCTAAAAAGGAATATTTGACCTTGCCTGTTGAGGCGACAGATGCGCAAATAGCCAAAGGTGCCAGCTTATTTGGTAAAAATTGTGGTCCATGTCATACGCTTTCTGCGAACAATCCAGGAGGAGTCATTCCTAATCTAACCTATTCTCATCCTGACATCATGGGCGCTTTCCATCAAATTGTCGGAGACGGAATTTTCTTGCCAAAAGGTATGCCGAAGTTCAAAGGTCGTTTAAGTGACGAGGATATTTCGAACATTAAAGGCTATATTCTTTCCAGTGCGAAGAAAAATAGGGAGAGTAAATAGGTGTTTTGGGTCGAATCATACTTTTGAAATTTGTTATATTGGGACTTACCTTATATGTAAGTTTATATTAGCTTGCCTTGTTACGTTCAAAATTAAACGGAATGAAAAATTTATTACTTATTTATTTCCTCTTTCTAAGCCTTTGCTCGCAGGCGCAAATGTTTAATGATACGACCTTTGATTCAAAAGTTTTACGCCCAGCGTATAAAAAAAACAAAGGTCCTAGAATTTTAATCGACGCCGGGCACAATAATTTTATTGCCAAATGGGGATTAATCCAACCGTTTATTGACCTATCGACTTCAGACGGATACAAACCCGTGATTGATTCATTGCCCTTTACAAAAAACTATTTATCCAAATTTGATATCATTCTCATCACACCTGCTTTACCCTTTGTTTTTGGGACAAAAAAAGAAGTGGGTAATTTGATTACGTTTACAAAAGATGAAATGGATCAATTACATACTTGGGTTAGCGAGGGAGGATCATTAATTATGTTAAGTGAACACCCGCCCATTGACGAAGCGATGACGCCCCTATTGAATAAATTTGGGATATCTTCGAGCATAGGGATGGCGTCGGATTCCTTGCATTATGATACGTCCTATGGGCTTACCTATGTAGTCCAACATACCAAAGAAAATGGCTCATTGAGCGCAATTCATCCTGTTCTAGATGGGAATAGCTCTGGTGAAAAGATTAATACATTGGCTACTTTTGGAGGAAGTTCGATCAAGGGGGATGGGTATGTGAATATTCTGCCTTTATCGCCAACGGCCACCGTTCGTAAATGGGTAGGTTTGGGCCCTTTAAACCAAGGCAATTCTCAGGGTTTGGTTGGGCCCGTGGGCAAGGGGAAATTAATTGCCTTGTCAGATTGCAATGGATTTACTTCCATGTACATGGGCAAAGAGAAAAAAGTATATGCGGGTATGCAGGTAAAGCCTTATGACTGGAAGCAATTTGTGCTGAATAGTTTGCATTGGCTTTCGAAATAATGGCCAATAAATAAAAAATATTATCTTCGGGAATGAAATATTTTAATAGGGCTTTTACCGCTATTTTATTCTTCACATGCATTGCCGTACAGGCACAAAATAAATCCATTTACCCTCAATTCAGTGGGATTTATCCACATTTGGCCTATTATAATAATGAAGGAGAATGTGGAACGGGAGCCGTGGTGCCTTGGGCGAACCGCCTTTGGGTGGTAACTTATGGTCCACATTTACCTTTTGGTTCATCCGATAAACTTTATGAAATAGGCCCTGATTTAAGTAGAAAAATTAGACCCGAAAGTATTGGTGGGACGCCTGCAAATCGAATGATTCATCCAGAGAGCAATCAATTGTTTATTGGGCCCTATGCCATTAATTCTCAGGGTAATGTTCGAACCATTCCATATATGCAGGCACCAGGCCGCTATACAGGATTAGCGAGAGATCTTAAAAATCCACAAAATAAATTACTTTTAGGTACCATGGAGGAAGGTTTTTATGAACTGGACGTCAATAATTTAAGTACCAAATTGCTTTACGAGGATGGTAATTTAAAAGTAAAGAAGACCAATGATGTTGCCAATAATACGAGCGGAGCATTGTTGCCCGGAGCACATGGCAAAGGACTTTATTCGGGACAGGGGGTGATGGTGTATTCCAACAATGGTGAGTCAGGAGATAAGGCCTTAAAGCAATTTGATATTGAATCTGGGGTATTAGCCGAATGGGATGGCAAAGATTGGAAGGCGATTCGCCGGAACCAATTTGTTGAGGTAACAGGGCCCGGCGGAATTTATGGCAATAAGAATCCGGCTACTGATCCAATCTGGGTTACAGGCTGGGATCATAAATCTGTTTTGTTGGGCGTAAGAGACTCAGGAAAATGGTCCTTTTTTAGAATGCCCAAAGCGAGTCATAGCTATGACGGAGCCCATGGTTGGAACACGGAATGGCCACGCATTCGAGATGTGGGTACGGCAGAGAAACCCGATTATTTGATGACCATGCACGGTATGTTTTGGCATTTCCCAGCATCCTTTACCTCATTCAATACGGCGGGAATTCGTCCTCGGTCTGCCTACTTAAAAGTGATCGGAGATTTTACGCGCTGGCAAGATGGATTGGTATTTGGTTGTGATGATTCAGCCCAAAAAGAATTCCTGAATAAGCGAAAAGCAAAAGGAAATATAGAAGGACCTGGGCAGTCCAATTCAAATTTGTGGTTTACGTCGGTACAAACGCCTGATCAATTGGGACCCAATACGGCACAGGGCGCGGTTTGGCTTTCTGAAAAAATTAATGCCAATATCAGTTCAGAACCTTTTTTGTTTGCTGGTTGGCAAAAGCGGATGGCTTGGATTCATAATGCAGGGAAAGAGGATGTTACCTTTACTTTTGAGGTGGACGTAAAAGGAAATGGTACATGGAAAAAACTTCCTAGCGTGTTGGTTAGCGCTGGCCATTCGAAAAATATTTCTTTTTTACCTACGGAAATTGGCGAGTGGATTAAGGTTAAATCAAACAAGAATACGACGGCCACGGTTAATTTTAATTACACAGATGACACTCGGTTCGTCACCGGATCAGACCCAATATTTAAGGGATTATCAGCCATTAGCGAAGATGAATTATCAGGCGGACTATTATATGCGCTT
>CAMBGA010000090.1 GCA_945866095.1 Spirosoma fluviale | reverse complement strand
ATTCTTCGTAAATTGCATGCTAATTTGAATTGAATGAAAACAAAAGTAAAACCAAAAGCTTCCATCAACATCGTAACCTTAGGTTGTTCGAAAAACCTCGTTGACTCGGAAGTACTTTATACCCAACTAAAAGGCAATGGCCTAGAAGTTACGCATGAAGCAAAAAAGGACACAGCATCCATCGTTGTGGTCAACACTTGCGGTTTTATAGACACTGCCAAACAAGAATCGATCGACACAATCTTACGGTATGTAGATGCCAAAGAAGCTGGAAAAATCGATAAATTATATGTAACGGGTTGCTTATCACATCGATACAAAGATGACCTAGAAAAAGAAATCCCGTTAGTAGACGCATTCTTTGGCACCAATGAATTACCTAGGTTACTCAAAGCCTTAAAAGCAGATTACAAGCATGAGTTAGTGGGCGAAAGGTTTCTGACCACACCCGCGCATTTTGCCTATTTAAAAATTGCTGAGGGCTGCGATCGACCCTGTAGTTTCTGTGCTATTCCCATCATGCGAGGGAAACACGTTTCTAGAAATATGGACGAATTGGTTTTAGAAGCCAATTCATTAGCCAAAAAAGGAACCAAGGAATTAATTTTAATCGCACAGGATTTAACCTTTTACGGTTTAGATTTAAAAGGAGGTCAAACAGGAGGTCGGAAGTTAAAAGAATTATTAGAGCGACTTTCAGATGTTAATGGAATCGAATGGATTCGCTTACAATACGCGTATCCAGCAGGCTTTCCATTGGAAATTTTAGACACGATGGCTGAGCGTGAAAATATTTGTCGCTACTTAGATATGCCACTGCAAAGTGGTTCAGATGCTATGTTGAAACACATGCGCCGAGGAATCACCCGCGAAAAAACAGAAGCGCTTATCCAAACCATTCGTGAAAAAGTTCCAGGCATTGCTTTGCGAACCACCTTGATTTCAGGGTATCCTGGTGAAACTGAGGCAGATTTTGAAGAGACCTATTCGTTTGTCGAGCGTATGCGATTTGACCGTTTGGGAATATTCAATTATAGTCATGAAGAAAACACGCATGCCTACTTGGTGGAAGATAATGTGCCAGAGGATGTTAAACAAGAGAGGTCTGATGAGATCATGGCACTCCAACAAACCATTTCGGAGGAACTAAATCAAGCAAAAGTAGGCCAAACAGTGAAAGTTTTAGTTGACAGGAAAGAAAGCGGATATTTTGTTGGCCGTACTGAATTTGACAGTCCAGAAGTGGATAACGAAGTCCTAATCCCAGCCGAACAATATGCAAGGCTTGGTGATTTTGTTCATGTTAAAATCAATAAGGCAGAGGAATTTGATCTTTACGGAGATATTGTTAATATCTAGGAATGCTAGGGTCAATTTTTAAAGACCAGGCATCGATTCCACCCGTTACATTATACAGGTTAGTAAACCCCTTTTCTTGCTGTAAAAAACGGATCACATGGGCAGATCTCATCCCATGATGGCACATGACTAGGCACTTTTTATGGACCGGTAAGCTCGCAATATTCGTGGGAACATGGTGCATAGGTATTTGTAAGGTATCCGGAATCGAAGCTATTTCAAACTCATCCAATTCCCGAACATCTAAAATGTAAGCTAAATTTTGTCGCAATAAGGCATACGCTTCGCCAACTTGGATTTCCCGAACTTCATCTAAATTCGTTCTTGGAAAAATATGTAAGGCCGCATCGGGCTCTCTTTCAACTTTAAAATGCTTCATCGACATGTCGCGAGCATCCCAACGAAGAAGCGCGCCCTGTGCTGGAGATGACATACCTGCCAAATAAAAAATAGCTTCCTTTGCTTGTAACAGGCCCATGATCCCAGGTATAAATCCTAGGACGCCCACTTCATCGCAATTAGGAATCTCCGACATGTTGGGCGATTCTGGAAATAAACAACGATACGTTGCCGTGCGAGTACCATTAGGCAATAGCGCATTACAAACACTCAATAAGCCTTCCCAAGCGTGAATGGCAGCATATACAAATGGCTTTTCTAAAGACACGCAATGGTCATTAATTAAATAACGGGCGGCGAAATTATCCGTGCAATCTACGATCAAATCTGCTTTTTGAATAAATTCAGCTGCATTTTCAGTTGTTAATTTAACTTCAAAACTATTTACGTTGACCTCCGGATTCAAGTTCTGTAAATACCTTTGGGCTAAAAGAGCTTTGGATTGCCCTACCTCCGCCGAGGTGTAAATAACTTGTCGGCCTAAATTGGACAAATCAACCACGTCATGATCCACAATACTGATCTGACCAATACCCGCAGCGGCCAAATAAGGAAGCGCGGCAACCCCTAAGCCCCCAGCTCCCACAACCAACACATGAGAAGATTTCAAAACCAGTTGTTTCTCAATATCCCACTCCGGAAGTTTTAGCTGTTTTTGGTAACGAATAAGTTCAGATGGTGTCAACATATTAAATAAAAAAAGCCTCCTTGATTTTCAAGGAGGCTAATTTCGTTAATTTTTTATTAAAAACTATACGCTCAATGTACCTTTGCGTGCAGATTGAATTAAAGTTTTCTCAAAACCATTCTTATTGATGGTACGAATTGCTTTCGCAGAAACTTTCATGCGAACCCAAACACCTTCAGATTCTAAGAAAAATTTCTTTGTTTGCAAGTTTGGAAAAAACTTACGTTTTGTCTTATTATTAGCGTGAGAAACGTGGTTTCCTACTCTTGTTCTTTTTCCTGTTAATTGACAAACCTTTGCCATAATGTTATATTTTAATTTAAGCTTATGCCCTATAAATAATATTGTAGTTAAAAGGGATTGCAAAAGTAGAAATATTTTTTGAAAAACACAATCCTACATGTAAAAATTATAAAATGTAATTCCCTTTCCGAGTCTATGCGTATATTTGAATATGAGAAAGCCGAGTTCTCCAAAATCAAGTCAAAAATCTTTCCTAAAAAAATTCATTTCTTCGCTTATTTGGCTTGGAACTTTGCCCCTCTGTCTATATACCATCCTTACTTATGTATTAAGTTATTCCCTCGTGATTGATCATTGGCTCGCCGGATTCATCATGATGACCATGCCTTATGCTCAAATTTTGTGTTTTATATCCTTGTTTTATTGGGTATTCCAAAGGGCAAAAAGAGCCTTATTACCACTGACCGTCCTATTGTTGGGCTATAGTTTTATCCAAAGAAGTATCGTTTTTAATAGTCCAAATCCCTTGGTTAAAAATTCAGTTAAGGTATTAAGCTATAATGTTTACGGCATGTATTCCAACAATTATGAAGCAAAAAAGGAATCTTTAGCGAAGCTTAAGGCGTTCATGTTAGACTATACCGCCGACATAAAATGTTTCCAGGAATTTTATTCCCATACGGATCGAAAGCCCTACAGAAGTATCAGCATGATGACCGAACAATATCCAAATTTCGCCTTCATTCCTTTAAAAGAAGATCTTTTTGATAAGAACGAGAAGATGGGATTGGCCATTTTTACTAAATATCCGATCATCCATAAAGAAGGAAAACAATTTGCTAATTCGGCCAATGGCTATTTGATGGTTGATTTAGTTATCAAAGAAGATACGGTCCGAGTGATCAATTTACAACTATGGTCCATGGGCATCCGCGTAGGAAAAGTAACGGGGAAAATCAGGGATCAAGATTATGAGGATGCCAAAAAAGAAGGCAGGGGAATTATAGCCTCCATGCGAAAAGGTTTTATTCACCACCGAGATGAGATGAATCAGATCAATCGACTAATCCAACAAAGTCAATTTCCTGTCATCGTTGTGGGTGATTTAAATGAAACACCCTATGGCTGGGCCTATGGGACCATTCGCGAGCGCTTAAAAAATTCGTTCGAAGAAGCTGGTCGTGGTTTTGGATTTACGTTAAATAGAAGCCCTTATTTTGTTCGGATCGATAACCAATTTTTCTCGGACGATTGGAATATCGTCCAATTTAAAACCTTGCGTAATATCAAATATTCAGACCATTTTCCTTTGATTGCCGATTACTCATTAAAGAAAAATGAAAGCGGGAACTAACCAATTATGGAAAGTTTTAGGCACCACATTCGGAGTGGCGGTCACGCTTGGGGGAACCGTGGGCACTGGTATTTTACGCAAACCAGGACCCATCGCGGCAGCTCTACATAGTCCCACTTTAATTATCGCACTTTGGGTTTTAGTCGCCATTTATGCACTATTAGGTGTTAGTTGCGTGCTCGAATTAAGTTTATCCATTCCCAAAGCTGGTGCCTGGTATGGTTACGCCGAACGCGCATTCGGTCGATATATTGGATTTTTAGTGGGGCTATCTAGTTGGCTCGGCACCGTCACCGCCCTCGGTTTTGGCGCCTACACATTCTCAGAATACCTTGCTATTCTTTTTCCATTATTAACAAGCTACCTAGTTTACTGCAGTTTAGGGATTTTAATTTTGCTTTGGCTTTTTCACCAATTAGGTGTGGTCTTGGCCGGAAAATCCCAGGAATGGCTTAGTGGAATTAAAGCCGTTGCCCTATTAATTTTTATCGGCATTTGCGCATTTATGGGAAATGGCGGCGCCATCTCTGAATCCCCCTCGGCGCCCATCGGCCTACCTTTATGGTCGGGAATTATGACAGCATTGTTGTCCATATTTTACGCGTTTGACGGTTGGCACACCGCCGCCTACTTCACCGAAGAGAATAAAAACCCGGAAAAGACAATGCCTAAATCGATGTTTATAGGCGTGATCGTTGTGGCTTTGATTTACATCATGATTAACATCGCCATTTTATATAGCCTACCTTTTTCTATTTTAAGCCAAAGCAAATTGGCCGCCGCCGATACCATGACCTATATTTTTGGTGCTAATATGGGAAGGTGGATTACATTATTCTTAATGGTCAGTATTTTAGGCATATTAAATACGCAAGTGATGTTTGCGCCAAGAGTCATTTTTTCGATGAGTAGAGATGGCCTATTCTTTAAAAAGGCCAGCGAAATAAATGCGGTAGGCAGCCCAAGTTTCGCCACCCATATTACGTTGGCGCTAGCATGCTTATTTTTATTAGTCGGCAAGGAGATAAACGAAAGACTTTCTGATATCGCCACTTTCTTTTTTGTGGCTAGTTACTTGTCAGGATTTGCAGCCTTAATCAAACTCAGGATAAAAGAACCTAATTTGCATAGGCCATTTCAGGTTTGGGCTTATCCCTATTTGCCTATATTACTCGTATTTTTGTCCTCCCTATTTTTATTGGGGACTTTATTGACAAACCTACAAAGTGTCATATATGTCATGATGTTTATTGGGATCAGCTATGGAATTTACCAACAGTTCCTAAAAAAGAATTAATCTAAATTTTCTAGAAAATTGATCACATCGCGCTTGCTTTCCGCGACAGGATGGTTGGCCAAATTAGTCATGATGGAAAACACATAAGTCTTCCCTTTTGAATTTTGGAAAAACCCTGATAAATCATAGGTATTGCTAAAGGAACCTGACTTAGCCCAAATGACGTGATCATCCGATTTCAACTTAACACTTTTTAAAGTCCCTGACTTACCTGTTTGTGGTAGCAAAAAATGTAAGTTGGCCGGTTCCACTTTTTGAGACAAGGCCCTTAAGATTTCAATAAAATCCATGGGCCTAAATAAATTATAGCGAGATAGGCCTGATCCATCGACCCAACGAGCCGCTTTCAAAAATTCAAAATTCGATTCTTTCTTCAACTGTGAAATGATCTCTTGAGCCCCACCAGGCCATTGGTTTTTTGCGCCAATTAACAACAATAAATGCTCTGCAATCATGTTATCGCTTTCATGCAGCATGGGCACATACAAAGAATCCAATAAACCAGCATACTGAATTTTAGCCAATGGGTCCATGGCTTTCTTTTGAACCACCACATTTTTTTTGAGTGTGTCTGCCAATAATTTTGCCGTTAAAGAATCAGAAGTCACAAAGGGAACTTGCTGAACCTTCCGGTCTGACTTCAAAGCAGGCAACATAAATTCATTTTTCAAGCGGTCCCTGAACACATAATTGAACGAATGAGTCCCTGAAAGAGCTGATTCAAAAAAGCGGGGAGCGATTTCCCATTGTTGGTTTTTAACTGAAAAACCTACCAAATTTCCATAAAGTGGCAATGGGGAAATCTCTGCAGAATAGCTATCGTTGTAGTCGTCCCATGACCAACCCGAACCCAAAGGAGGAATTTCCTTTTGTGGCGCACAATATACGAGCACCTTGGTCGACTTACTTAAATAATCGATCAGCGATGTATTTTTAAAGGATGGATTTAATTGGGTCGGATCCCCGGTACCCCAAAAAAACAAGGTATCCATTTTTTCTAGGTAGGCAAATGAAGGTATCGAATCCCCTAAAAAAGAATGGGCCATTAAAAATGTGGCCAATTTAGCATTGGAAGCAGGCATGAAAAACTGGTCTGCTTGGTGAGAAAAAATGACTTTACCGGTGTTTAATTCTTGGATTAAAATACCACTAGCAAGCTTAGAAAGGGGGGATTTGCTAAATGAATGATTCCAGCGAGTACTAGAACAGGAAAATACGCTCGTCAAAATTAAGAAAACGCCTAGTGCTCTAACAAATTGATTCGACATATAAATATTTCCAATGTTAAGTAAAGGTAAAAGGTTCTCCTAAAAATCGATAATTTTGGTTTAAATTTTAGATAATTATGTTGGTTAGCTTCGTCATTTTTTATCTACTCTTAAACTTAGTCATAGGCTGGTGGGCGAGTAAAAAAGTGCATTCTACTCAGGATTTTATCTTAGCAGGCCGGTCGCTTCCCTTTGCCTTAGCCACCATGGTAACCTTTGCCACCTGGTTTGGATCCGAAACGATGCTAGGAGCACCACGTGAATTTGTTCATGGAGGAGTTTTAGCCATCATCGAAGAACCATTTGGAGCTGCCTTAGGATTACTCATCGTAGGGTCCATTTATGCCAAAAAACTGTACCCGCTCCCCGTATTAACATTTAGTGATTATTTCAGAATTAGGTTTGGGGCGATGTCCGAAAAACTATCGGCTATCGTGATGATCCCCTCGTATTTTGGTTGGATTTCAGCCCAACTTGTTGCCCTGGGCATGACTTTGCATTTGCTTTTACCCATCACTACCGAAATGGGAATTGTGATAGGGGCCGTTTTAGTCATGACCTATACGCTATTAGGGGGCATGTGGTCGATCACCATTACCGACTTTCTACACAATATCATTTTGATTGTTGGACTGCTATTTTTGGCCTATTTGTTAATGGATAAAATTCCTGATTGGGGTTTATTTATAGACCAACAACCCCCAGGATTTTTCAGGTTTATTCCCAAAGAAAACACGTGGGTGGATTGGTTGACCTATAGCGCTGCGTGGATGACCATAGGTTTAGGGTCTATTCCCCAGCAAGATATTTTCCAAAGGGTCATGTCGGCAAAAAGTGCTAAAATTGCCTCAAAAGCTAGTTTAGCCGCTGGAATGATGTACCTAAGCATTGCCATGCTACCCCTATTAATTGCCCTTATAGCGGTGAGACTTTACCCAAGTCTACTCGCAGAAGATGCTTTATTAATTCCAAACCTTGTGATGAAATTCACCCCCTATGGAGTTCAAATACTATTTTTGGGTGCGCTACTTTCCGCCTTATTGAGTACCACCAGTGGAGCTATTTTAGCGCCGGCAAGTGTCTTGGGAGAAAATTTATTGAAACCGATGCTCAAAAAACCTGATGACAAAAAAGTTTTATTTTACATTAGAATTTCCATTGTCCTAGTAACAGGAGCATGTATTTGGATGGCTATTACCCGACAAAATATTTTTGAATTAGTGAGCGAGGCATCCGCTTTTAGCCTTGTGTCATTATTTATCCCCTTAAATGCTGGTTTATGGTGGAAAAAAGCGAGTCCGATGGGTTCGCACCTGAGTATGGCCGCAGGTTTATTGGTCTGGATTTACTTTAATTTCATTAATCCAAATGATATTCCATCCGTTTGGTATGGTTTAGTAGCCAGTATGGTTGGATTATTAGTAGGCACAGCTTTTTATCCGGCAAATCTCGTTAAACCCAACGCTGGTCAATAGCTCCAATATACTTTCCGGGTTTTTGAAGAAATAGCATGTCCTGCAATTCTAATGACACATTAGGATACATGTTTAATTTGGTAATCTCTGAAATGGATACCCAAACCAATTCAATGGCACTTGTTTGATCGGCTTGAAGAATCGGAATGCCTGCTATGATTTTACCTTCAAACAACAAATGAACGGAGGCATCTCGTTTATCTGAAGCTAAAATTTCCCCTACCATTAAGATATTTCCCACTTCTACTTCGATCGCTAATTCCTCTTGGCATTCACGAATAATCGTTTCCGGAAAAGTTTCCCCTGGATCTGGATTGCCCCCTGGTAAATTGTAAACAAATTCTGTACCATATTGGTACTTCATCAATAAAATGTGATTTCGTTCTACTAGAACAAGTGCAGGTCTGCAACGCATAAATTATGGGGATTCAAAAGAATTATTTAAATGTACGATTAATTTCGCCAGCAATTAAAGAATTTTACCTTTGCATCAGATAAACAAATAATGTATGTTAGTTCAAGATGTTTGTGAAGCCATGGAAAAGTGGGCGCCCATTGCATGGCAAGAATCGTATGACAATTCGGGATTGCTCGTTGGCCATAGAGACGCACCCGTCACAGGCATCCTCATCAGTTTAGACTGCACGGAAGAAGTTGTGGACGAAGCCATCAAAAGAGGTTGCAATATGATTGTTTCGCATCATCCCATCATTTTCAAAGGTTTAAAAAAATTAATTGGAGCTAACTACGTAGAAAAAACCGTCATTAAAGCCATCCAAAATTCCATTTCGCTCTACGCTTCACATACCAATTTAGATCACGCGCCTTTGGGCGTAAGTTATCACTTAGCCAAAAAAATAGGCCTGCAAGGAAAAGTATTAATGCCCTTTTCAAACGCCTTAAAAAACCTAAGTTATTTTGTACCGGAAGCTTTTGAAAAAATAGTGAGGGAAAAATTACATGAAGCAGGTGCTGGAAATATTGGTGAATATAGTTCATGCAGCTTTTCAAGTGAGGGAACGGGCCGATTTACACCTTCCGAAAATTCAAACCCATTTCAAGGAGAAAAAAATGCGCCCTCGACCGAAAAGGAATTGAAAGTGGATATGATATTCCCCTCCCACCTAGAAAATGAAATTCTCCAAGTACTGAATGAAGTGCACCCTTATGAAGAAGTAGCCTATTTTATTACGAGTTTGAGCAACCGCTGGCAGGATGTGGGTTCGGGTTTTATAGGCCAATTAGAAAGACCAATGAGCTCTGAGGAATTTTTAAAGCACCTTAAAAAACAATTGGACTTAGGCCAAATTAGACATACATCCCTATTGAAAAAGGAAATTCAGACCGTAGCCGTCTGCGGAGGAGCAGGTAGTTTTTTACTGAATGAAGCAAAAAAACAAAAAGCAGATGCCTATGTATCAGCAGATTTTAAATATCATGAGTTCTTTGATGCAGAAAATAAGTGTTTAATCTGTGATATAGGACATTATGAATCGGAAGTAATGATAAAGGATGCAATCCTTGATTATTTATC
>CAMBGA010000089.1 GCA_945866095.1 Spirosoma fluviale | reverse complement strand
AAAAATTAAATGATTCATTATTAGTGCCTTTTGTTTATTATTTAATTGACAAATTCAATTTGTTGCATCACAAGGAAGGAACGGAATACCTATTTAAATATTTAGATATTCTTAATGAATTTTCATTAGTTAATTCAAATTCAATAGCTGAGTTTTTGGTTTATTACGATGACAATAAATCAAGTTTCTGCATTGCTTCGCCAGATCACTTAAATGCAATCACCATTTCTAGTATACACAAATCTAAGGGTTTGGAATATCCAATTGTCATTATTCCTTTTGCTTCATGGTCTCATCAAGTCGGAACAGAAAAAATATGGTATGATTTGAAAAATCTAGTTTATGATGAATTGACAGTGTCTGAAAATAAGAATTTAGCGCATTTTTATAGTAAGGTTAATGCTAAAACTTTGGTGGGTTTTGATGATTTAATTGAGCAAAGCCAGCATGAGAAAGAAGCGGTATTTTTAGATGCGCTCAATATGTTGTATGTAGGGGCTACGCGCGCAAGATTACATTTACACCTGATTGTTGCCAAGCCATCAGATGATGCTCACGGCACCACTAAAGCCCTTTTCAATGTATCTGTAGGTGATTTATTGTGTAAAATGGCTGAAAATGAAGGCCGACTATTATCCCATGAATCTTATTTGTTTTCAAGTCCGCACACGGATTATATTTCTCATTATGTGTTTAGTGAAAATCTGATTCCTGAATGTATAAGTAGATTGGAGGGTTTTGAATATTCCAATAAACTCATTGACATTCAGTCTACATTATTTGATATACCTCAAATTCGGGTGGATTCTTCTAAATCAGACATGTTTACGTTAGCCGATAAAAAAAGAGAAAAAGGAAATATACTACATGATTTTTTAGCTAAATTAAAGGGGATCGATGATTGGAGGTCACACTATGCTAGCTCTATTTCAAATAATTCTTTTGAATACCGGGATGATATTAATGACATTTTAGAGGATGAAAATATTCGTAGCTTTTTCATTGATGACGAATTATTGTTTGTTGAAAATGATATATTATGCCCTGATGGAATGGTGTATCGGCCTGATCGAGTCATTAGAAAAGAGGGGATAGTCTTTATAATTGATTTCAAATCCGGCAAAAGAGATGATCATCATAAAATACAATTAGGGAATTATTGCACTATTCTACATAAAATGGGTTTCAATAATCCTAAAGGGGTATTGATTTATTTGAGTGAAAGAGATGTTGTCTATGTATAAGAGATTTTTCATACTGATTTTGCTTTTCTTTTTATGTCAAGGTTGTAGACTTTTTCATAGGCCATTGCATAAATTCCATGTATCGAATGAATCTGTCCATTTTAATAATAAGGAAATAGATCAATTATTTAAGAAGGGATTTTCTTATTTAGGAGTTCCTTATCGAATAGGTGGTACGGACAGCAATGGGCTAGATTGTTCAGGTTTATTGTTTGCGATGTATGAAAGTTCTTTTTTTCAGATCCCTAGAACTACTTCACAACAATTAGAATTTGGGCTTCCTGTTTCTATCGATCAAATCCAACTTGGCGATTGGGTGTTTTTTTCCAATCAATCAGGTATGATTAATCACGTAGGTATCGTCTCAAACATTAAAAAGAATTCAATTTTATTTTTACATGCTAGTACTAGTAAAGGGGTTCGAGAAGATGAGCTAATGAGAGGTTATTGGCATAACTCCTTTGAGAAGGTGATAAGGCCCTTCAAGCAGATTAAATTTTAACAACCGATATGGATTATAAATTGCAATATGTATTTTTGCATTCTTTTTTAAATTAATATGGGAAAAAAAGTAATTATAATTGGCGCTGGTGGTGTAGGCAATGTTGTTGCAAAAAAATGTGCAATGAATCCGGCCTTTTTTTCTGAAGTAGTTTTAGCTTCTAGGACTTTAAAAAAATGTGATGCCATTGCTGAAGAGTGTAAAAAAATAGGTCTGCCTATTTCCGTACAAACGAGGCAAGTGGATGCAGACGATGTGCCGGCTTTGGTCCAATTATTTAACCAAGAAAAGCCATTTATGGTTATTAATGTAGCTCTTCCATATCAGGATTTAACGATTATGGATGCTTGCTTAGCTACGGGTGTTCATTATTTAGATACGGCTAATTATGAGCCGAAAGATGTAGCAAAATTTGAATATTCCTGGCAGTGGGCGTATCAAGAGCGTTTCAAAAAAGCTGGTTTGATGGCTTTATTAGGTTGTGGATTTGATCCTGGAGTGACAGGTGTGTATACCGCTTATGCAAATAAGCACTACTTTGACGAAATGCATTTCCTTGACATTATTGATTGTAATGCAGGTGACCACGGAAAAGCCTTTGCTACCAATTTTAATCCTGAGATTAATATTAGAGAAATAACTCAAAAAGGTAAATATTGGGAAAATGGAGAATGGGTGGAAATAGATGCTATGTCTATTCACAAACCTATTAGTTACCCTAATATTGGTCCTAAAGAATCTTATTTACTTTATCATGAGGAACTGGAATCGTTAGTTAAAAATTTTCCAACCATCAAGCGTGCTCGTTTTTGGATGACTTTTGGGCAAGCATATTTAACTCATCTAGAAGTTTTACAAAATGTAGGGATGACTTCCATTCACCCCATAAAATTTAATGGATTGGATATTGTCCCTTTAGAATTTTTAAAAGCTGTTTTACCTGAACCAGGTACATTAGGAGAAAATTATTCAGGACAAACGTCTATAGGCTGTCAAATTAAAGGAAAAAAGGACAATTCAGAAGTAACTTATTATGTTTATAACAACTGTCATCATGCAGATTGTTATAGAGAAGTCCAAGCGCAAGGCGTTTCCTATACCACAGGAGTTCCTGCTATGATTGGCGCCTCTTTAATGTGTGAAGGAGTCTGGTTTCAACCAGGTGTTTACAATGTGGAAGAATTTAACCCTGATCCATTTATGGAATTATTGAATATTCATGGCCTGCCATGGCATGAAGAAGTAAATGGTGAATTACCACATACCTATTAATATGCATATTCAATATCCTCAAATTGCTTCACCAGCTTACGTCTTAGAAGAAAAATTATTATTAAATAATTTAAGCTTACTAGAAAAGGTTCAAAAAGAAGCTGGAGTAGAAATTATTTGCGCGCTTAAAGGTTTTTCATTTTACCATGTTTTTGGTATAATCAAAAAATATTTATCAGGAGCAACTGCTAGTTCATTAAATGAAGCTAGGTTAGCATATGAAGAGATGGGGGAGAAATGCCATGCGTATACTCCAGCATATCTTGGTTCAGAATTTAATGAGTTCTTGAATTATGCGAGTCATATGACTTTTAATTCGTTGAACCAAGTTAATCAATATGTAGATCAGGCTGTTAAGAATGGGATTTCTTGTGGAATCCGAATTAATCCCGAATATGCCGAGGTGGAAACAGATATGTACAATCCTTGTATTGCTGGATCCAGATTAGGTATTAGGAGGTCAGATTTAGGAAATACATTGCCAGTGGGCATTGAGGGTTTACATTCTCATACACTTTGTGAAAATGATTCATTTGTTTTAGAAAGGACATTAAAGGTGATTGAAGAAAAATTTGGAGATTTGTTGCCGCAAATTAAGTGGTTAAATTTAGGTGGTGGTCATTTAATTACCAAAGAGGGGTATGATGTAGACCATTTGATTCATATGTTGCAATCATTTAAATCTAGATATCCACATCTGACGATTATTTTGGAGCCTGGTTCTGCCGTGGGTTGGCAAACAGGTTTTTTGAAATCTACGATTCTTGATATCGTTCATTCTGCAGGAATTGACGTAGCTATTTTAGATGTTTCATTCGCAGCGCACATGCCAGATACGCTTGAGATGCCATATAAGCCTACGATTAGACATGCTTCTATGGAACCTATTGCCGGAAAACCTAGCTATAGGTTCGGTGGAATGACATGTTTGGCGGGAGATTTTTATGGCGACTACACTTTTGATTCGCCATTAAAAATTGGGGATGAAATTATATTTGAAGATATGATTCATTACACCATGGTAAAAACAACGACATTTAATGGAGTGAATCTTCCGGACATCGGTATGATCGATGTACAAGGACAATATAAACGATTAAAGCATTTTGGATTCGATTCCTTTAAAGCTCGCTTATAAAAAAAGGACTCAAATTGAGTCCTTTTGGGTGGAGAAGATCGGGCTCGAACCGACGACCTCTTGCATGCCATGCAAGCGCTCTAGCCAACTGAGCTACATCCCCGCGCTGTAAAATTGCCACTTATCTTTTTGATTTCCTAAACTCCTTAGAAATTTACTCGTACCCCAATGCCGCCTTGTAAGTGCCAAAAGAATGGATTGGGTAATAATTCATTGTAAAAGCCAATTTCAGTAAAAAAGGATAGGCTAGGGGCATCTATAGGAAAATATTCTATGCCGCCAATGGCTGCTGCACCTATTCCTTGGTTTCGAGTAGATTTAGTGGAGTTCTTCTCGTATAAATCTCGCGAATTTATTTGTGGGCCAAAACCATAATAGGTATGTAAATCTGCATTGACTAAAGTTGGAAAATGCCACAAATAAAGCATATTAATGGAATAACCAATGTTACGGAATTCTCCATCCTTATAATTGCGATCTGTTCCCCATAAACCACCATAGGTCCCAATATTGACTTCTATCGCATTTACTCCATTGGCAGAATATTTTCTTGCCATAAATCCTCCAGGTTCACCCACTCTAAACCCCGCAGCCCAATCCTGTAATTGTCCATAATTTTTATGGCTCAAAATCAATAAAAAAAGAAATAACAATACCTTTTTACACATTGTTTTTAGTATAAAAAATATTTATTTGTTGTATTAATTCTTTGTTTTCGCTTTCTAATCCAATCGTGATTCTTATCGAATCATTGCACAATTCAACATTTGATCTATTTCTAGCAATTATTTTTTTCGAAATTAAATAATCAAATAATTCTTGAGCACGAATAAATTTAACTAAAATAAAATTAGCATCAGAATGAAATATCGTTGATACGCCATTAATATGTTTTAAATCAGCTATTAATTGCTGTTTATTGACTTTTAATTGCTTAACTGACTCAGTGACAAAATGACTATCACTTAGAGCTTTTTGCACTAACCTTTGTGTAGCCCCACCAATGTTGTATGGTGGCTTTATTTTGTTTAAAAGCTTAATAATGGTTGGATTAGCAAATGCCATTCCGAGACGCAACGAAGCTAATCCATAAGCTTTAGATAATGTTTGCAATACAATAAGTTGAGGGAATTTATTCAACTCTTGTATGAAACTAGGCTCCTCAGAAAAATCAATATATGCTTCATCTATCACGATGAACCCGGTTTTAAATGAATCAAGAATTTTATAAATATCTTGTCTATTCATTAAATTTCCCGTTGGATTATTGGGTGAGCATATAAATATCAATCGAGTGCTTGAATTTATGGCTTTTAAAATTGAATCAATATTTAATTGGTATTCTGGGGTTAAATTGACCTTTGTTAAAGGCACATTATTAATAGATGCGCTTACTTCATACATTCCATACGTTGGTGGACATATGATAATGGAACTTGAATCTGACGTGCAGGTCATTCTAATCAATAAATCAATGGCTTCATCAGAACCATTCCCTATAAATATTTCACCCTCGGAACATTTTTTAATCTGAGCTAATTGACCCTTTATTTGCCATTGAAGTGGATCTGGATACCGATTATAATTCTCTTCTAAACCAGACCCAATTGGATTTTCATTGGCGTCTAAAAATATGCCATCGCTACCTTTAAATTCATCCCTGGCAGATGAATAAGGCTTTAAATTCCAAATATGTGGTAGTATGTATTTTTTATAATCCATTTTCTAACCGGACTTTTACTGCATTTGCATGAGCTTGTAAAGATTCCGCCTCCGCCATAGGTATGATACTTTTACTCAAAATTTCCAATCCACTTTTACTGATCGACTGTAATGTAATTTTTTTACAAAAGCTATCCAAATTTACTCCAGAATATGCTCTTGCATGACCATTGGTTGGTAATGTATGATTTGTTCCCGATGAATAATCACCCGCGGACTCTGGTGTATAGTGCCCTAAAAATATGGATCCAGCATTGATTATTTTATCGGCAATTTTCTCAGGGTCATCACAAGCTAATATTAAATGTTCAGCCGCATATTCATTTAGTAAATCAATGGCATCTTCTTGATTTTCCACTAAAATGAATTTTGAATTTAAAATAGCCTCCTTTGCTAATTCCTTTCTAGGTAAATTAATTAGTTGGGCTTCTAATTCAAGTATAGTTTCTTGTATTAAGGTTTCTGAGGTGGACACAAGAAATACTTGGGAGTCAATTCCATGTTCAGCCTGGGATAATAAATCAGATGCCACAAAACGAGCATTTGCCGTTTCATCTGCATAAATGGCTACTTCTGAAGGACCAGCTGGCATGTCTATGGCCACGCCCATTGAATTAGCATGCATTTTTGCCGCAGTAACATATTGATTTCCTGGACCAAATATCTTATATACTTTAGGAACAGTGGGTGTTCCTAAAGACAATGCTGCTATGGCTTGTGCTCCGCCTATTTTACACATCTTTGTTATTCCACACAATTTTGCTGTATAAAATATCGCAGGGTGTATGCCTGGAGTACATAAAACAATTTCGGAACAACCTGTTATTTTGGCCGGTATGGCAAGCATTAAAATCGTCGAAAATAGGGGTGCTGTTCCTCCAGGGATATAAATGCCTACTTTCTCAATGGGACTTGACTTTTGCCAACAAACGACCCCCGGACTTGTTTCTACTCTTTGCTCTACAAGTTTTTGAGCCTCGTGGAATTTGTAGATATTATCAAATGCGATCTTTATAGCTATTTTTAAATCATCATCCGTCGCTTCCGAATAAGCATCTATTTCCTTTTCTGTATAAAGAATTGAATCTATTTGTCTTTTCTCGAATTCATAGGTTAGACTAACCAAAGCTTCATCTTTTTCAGATTTTACTTTACTAAAAATAGATTCTATTAAACTTCCTATCAAAGACGACTCAATTTGAGGTCTTTCACACAATTCTGGATAATCTGACCGAGAAGGAAACTTAATTAATGGAATCATTACAAAATCATTTTTTCGATAGGTAAAACCAAAATACCTTCAGCACCTGCGGACCTTAGTGACTCAATAATTTCCCAAAAATCATTTTCCGAAATTACTGAATGAAGGGAAAACCATCCTTTTTCCGCTAATGGCACAACAGACGGAGACCGCATTCCAGGCAATAAAGCTATTATTTGGGCTATATTTTCTTCTTTGGCATTTAAAACGACATATTTAGCATTTTGTCCTTTTTGAACCGCATCGATCCTAAATATTATTTTATCTAATAATTCTTTTTTAGTCTTATTTAAATGCTTGTTTGAAATTAGAACTGCTTGGCTTTGAAATACTTCTGCCACTTCCTTAAGTCCATTACTTAACAATGTTCCTCCTGTTGACACAATATCACAAATACCTTCAGCTAAGCCAATGCTCGGCGCAATTTCAACTGAACCTGAAATCTCATGAGTTTCAGCTTTTACCCCATTTGCTTTTAAAAATGAATCGGTTAGGTTAGGGTAGGAGGTGGCAATACTTTTGCCATTGAAATAGGATAAATCCGTATAAACCTCATTCCTTGGAATGGCTAAGGATAAACGACACTTTGAAAAGCCTAATTCTTTGACTATGTCAACCTTTCTTTTTTGCTCCATCAAGACATTTAAGCCAATGACTCCTAAATCAGCGACACCATCTTCTACATATCCAGGAATATCATCGTCTCTCAGAAACAAGAACTCTATGGGAAAATTACTTGACACAGATCTTAATTTAGATCCTTGGGCTTCAAATTTAATCCCACATTCTTTAAATAATTTTAATGAGTCTTCGCTTAATCGACCTGATTTTTGAATTGCTATTCTAATATTTTCTGTGCTCATAATCATGCTAGTTTTAAATAGACAAGCCCCGATTTTTTCGAGGCTTGCCAATTAATCAGGTGTTATAAAAACATTTTTATTGGGTCCTCTAAATATTGTTTCAGGGTTTGCAGAAACGCGGCTCCTGTAGCCCCGTCAACTACTCGATGATCACATGTTAATGTTAATTTCATGATATTTGTCGCATAAAATTGACCGTTTTTCACTGCTACTGTTTCCTTTATTCCGCCAACGGCCAAAATACACGATTCAGGTGAATTGATAATGGATGTGAATTGATCTATCCCAAACATACCCAAATTACTTACTGTAAATGTATTTCCTTCCCAATCTTTAGGTTGCAGTTGCTTAGATTTTGCTTTTCCACCTAAATCTTTTGCTTCCGCTGATATTTCAGCGATGGATTTTTCATTTGCAAAACGAATCACAGGTACAAGTAATCCATCTTCAACCGCCACAGCCATACCGATATGTACATGTTTGTTGACCCTAATTCGATCTTCCATCCAATAAGAATTTACTTTTGGATGTTTAACTAATGCAAGTGAAGATGCTTTAATGACAAAATCATTAAATGAAATTTTAACTGGAAAAACTTCATTCATGCTAACTCTTGCTTCAATGGCCTTATCCATGTTGATTTCCATGGTAAGGTAGAATTCTGGAGCACTGAATTTTGATTCCGAAAGTCTTCTTGCAATTGTTTTTCGCATTTGACTATTTGGAATATCCTCAAAACTTTCAGTTCCTCCCGTAAAGTGACTCGACTTTGTTCCTCCTTGATTCGGATTATAATTGTCTACATCGGACTTTATAATTCTTCCGCCTTCTCCTGTTCCTTGAATCCACGATAAATTATACCCTTTTTCTTTCGCTAATGCTCGTGCTAATGGAGATGATTTTACCTCTACATTAGAAGCAGTTTGTTGGGTTGATTGAACTGTTTCAACCGCTTTAACTTCTTCAACCGCCTTGATAGGTGCCGGCGCACTAGCTTTTACGACTGGGGGTGCGTCAAATTTGACCGCATTTTCCGCCTCTAATATTTTCTTGAAATCAGCTCCGGGTTCACCGACAATTGCGATTATGCCATCAACCACGATACCTTTTCCTTCTTGAGCGCCAATATATAATATGGTTCCGTCCTCGTAATTTTCTAATTCCATCGTGGCTTTATCAGTCTCCACTTCGGCAATAATATCACCACTTTTGACTTTATCCCCTTCTTTTTTCAACCATTTAGCTATGACACCCTCTAACATAGTATCACTCATTTTAGGCATTCTGACTGCCTTAGCTTTGATATTACTTAAATCAATGGTAGGTTGACTTGTTGCAACTTCGATCGCCTTTTCAACGACTTCGTTTACGACAACTGTTTTTTGTTCTGTTAATAAACTTGCAAAATCTTCTCCCTTTGTTCCCACAATAGCTATAATGCCATCTACAGGAGCTGCTTCCCCTGCTTTTATACCAATGTAAAGTAATGTTCCATCCTCATAATTTTCAAGTTCCATCGTTGCCTTATCGGTTTCAACTTCAGCTATGATGTCACCCGACTTAATTGTATCTCCCTCTTTTTTCAACCATTTAGCAATGACACCCTCTAACATCGTGTCACTCATCTTGGGCATTCTTATAACTTGAGCCATCTT
>CAMBGA010000088.1 GCA_945866095.1 Spirosoma fluviale | reverse complement strand
GCAGCACATGCATAAACTTGCGCAATATTTTTTTCTCGTTTACTAGCCTTTATAATGGGCAACCCTGTATGGATATAATCTAAAGATTTTTCATAGTCTTTTTTATCTAAATGAGTTTTTGCTAAGACATAATAAATATAGGGCCATTTGTTTTTTTCAGGAATACGTAAACCCCATGAACTATATTTTAATGCGGAATCTAGTTCATTAATTTTCAAATATGCCTCGCCAATTAATCCAAGCAAGGTGCCTTGACTTAAGGTATTGTTTTTAAAATTTCCGGAAATAACTGCGGGTTTAATGATTTCAAGTAATTTTTCAACCTTTGTTTTACTCCCCATGTAAGCATATTCCTGCATAATGATGAAATCGTCAGACGGGTCAAAAATTCCTATCGCCTCATGATCTTTTTTAGACAATATCGCATAGTATAAAGACCGAGAATAATTACTTTTTAGCCTACTATACACAAATGAAAGATCATTATGTATGGTTGGCAAAAATTCTTCGTAATTAAGTTTTAAGGCTACTTTTTCAGATAAAGAAAAATAGAAAATAGCACTATCCGCATTAGAAAATCTATAAATATCACCTAAACGTGATAAATATTTTGCCTTGTCTTTTGATTCTGGCATGGATAAGATAATCCCTACACTATCACGTATATCTTTAAACTTGTTTGTTGCTTTTGGATCAGACTTTTTATCCTGAGAAAATGAGATTTGCAGGATGCAAATCAAGAAGAATAAAGCTAAAAAATACTTTTTCATGTGATTATTTATTTTGCTTATGAATGCTAAAGTATACGTTTTTTTTAAACATTCAAACAAGGTTTAAGCAATACCTACGGCTTTGTTAATTTCATTGGAATACCTGTCGTATACTTTTTCAAAATGGCCATTTGACCAATGTGTAAGCATTCATGCTGCACTAAAGCTGAAAACAAACTAGCATTAGATTTATTTAGTTGAATGGGCAATGTTATTACGGAATCCTTTTCCCAGAAGTCAGCATCAATGGATGAAAAACTAGTAGCCAACAAGCTTGTGGCCTTGTCCCATTCTTGCTTTATTTCTACCAATGACTTTAAATCATCTGATTCAGCATAAGGTCTAAAATTTTCAAACAAACCAACAAATGGATTATTAGCAGGTGGATTACCCATTAATGCAGAAATTTGGTACCTGGCCCAAGTGACATGGGCTGCTAACCATTTAAGGCTATTCGTGTTGGTTGATATTGATTGATTCGATTGCTCTTCCGTCACGCCTTCAAGGCAATTAAAAAAGAGATTCGTGTTGATGTTAAAAATGGCAAGATGTGTATTTTCCATAAAAGTTTTTTTCTTAAATATACATATCTTTTTGATACAAATAAATTTGTGATTGAATAAATCATAAAATCTTTAAGGGTGCTTTATTTAGGATATACTTAATATATTTAGTCAATTAAGTCTTTAATTTTTACGAACGATTTACTTTAACTGAACTGAATAAAAAACAATCCATTTTGAAAACCCATCCTTTTCAATTTTTTTCTTATTTTTATCCTTTCAAAAAAATCGGTAATCTCGAAATTAAGAGCTCAACGATTTGATTATATAACCTATTTAAATCAACATATGCGTAACAATCGTAGAAAATTTATTCAACAAGTAGCCTTAGGTGCTGCGGGAATCAGCCTAGGAAATATCAATTCCGCCTTTAGTGCCAAGAGTTATGCTCGGATCATCGGAGCAAACGACCGCTTAAATGTCGCTCTAATGGGATGTGGCCGCCGAGTGAGTGCTTATTATGCTGCACTGAAAGACAAAAACAACAATGTAGATGTAGCCTATATCTGTGATGTCATGAAAAAGCAACGCGAAAAAGTAGGCCGTGATTTACAAGGAAAAGTAACAGGGAATGCAAAATTGGTGAATGACATTCACGATGTTTGGAATGACAAAACCGTCGATGCCATCTTTAACGCAACTCCGGACCATTGGCACGCGCCAGGTACTTGGATGGCGATGCAAGCAGGCAAACATGTGTACATCGAAAAACCATGTAGTCAGAATCCACGCGAAGGCGAATTATTGGTAGCATTTCAAAAAAAATATGGAAAGGTGGTCCAAATGGGGAACCAACAGCGTTCCGCCAAAGAATCCCAAGACATCATTTCTGAAATTCACAAAGGGGTAATCGGCGATGTTTATAAGGCAGTAGCCTTTTATTCCAACGAGCGCGGCGAAGTGCCTATTGAAAAAAAGGCGCCAATTCCAGAAGGTTTAGATTGGAATCTATGGCAGGGTCCTGCACCACACCAAGAATACACCGCCGACACCTGGGATTACAATTGGCACTGGTATGGTTGGCACTGGGGAACCGGCGAAACAGGCAACAACGCAACCCACGAATTAGACGTTGCGCGCTGGGCTCTCCAAGTTAAATATCCAGAACACGTATATGTAGAAGCGGCCAAAAGACATTTCAAAAATGACGGTTGGGTTATGTATGACACCATGGATGCCACTTTCCAATTCCCTGACAATAAAGTTATCCAATGGGATGGCAAGAGTCGTTCCGGCTATAAAACCTACGGAAGCGATCGAGGAACGATCATTTTCGGTAGCGAGGGTAGCGTATTTGTCAACCGAGAAGGGTATACTCTTTTTGACCGAGCAGGAAAGAAAATCAAAGACAGTAAGTCCAAAGGATCTGAGGCAGGAAATACCTTAGGCGGCGGTGGCGACATGACCGATACACACGTGGCTAACTTTTTCAACGTAATTCGTGGAAAAGAAACCAAATTAAACTCGCCGATCGAAGAAGGTGCGATCAGTCAAATGATGTGCCATTATGCCAACATTTCCTACCGCATAAATAAGTCATTCAAAATAGACACGGCCAATGGCCATATCTTGGACAAGGATGGAATGAAGCTTTGGGGACGTGAATATGAAAAAGGCTGGGAACCAAAATTGTAATTAAAATAGGAACAACGTTTAGGTAGATGGGCAGTTTAAACCCCCATTTGCCTAAACGTTTTTGATTATAAGCCATAGCAAGGAATCTGTTTGCCACAAAATTCTCTCTGGATTTGAAACAACATGGCCATTGACCCTTCACGATGATGAAAAACAAAACCTATTCAAACGGCCAAAAAACACATGAGCAATCGGGAGACCAATTAACTTATTATTTCAAGAATGGGAAAATAAAAGCCAAAGGAAAATCCGTTCATGAATTGATGGAAGGCGAATGGATTTTTTATCATGAGACAGGCCAACTATGGCAAGTGGGCAATTTTAAAGGAGGACAGAAACACGGCCCATGAGTCAGATATGGCAAAAACGATGCGCTAGAATACCAAGAAATTTTCGTGCATGGAGTACAGCAAAAAAAAAGATAATTACTATTATCAGCGGTTTTGACTGAATTTCACAAACCCAATTAGCCTTTTTTAAAAGTCACCAGGTAATTACTTTTTAGCTTTGGTTGAAAACTGACTTATGGCTATTTTTAAAACTTCATCGTAACCTAGTTGGCCCTTAACAAGCACCTCATTATTAACTTTTTCAATATCCTGCTCTTGCGTTCGATTGTATCGAATGGGAGGATTACTTTCTTGGCAAAATAAATAATTCCCTTGAACAAGATTTTTAGTGGCTTTATGAAATCGAATAGGCGATTTAGCAATATTATAAATTAAATTATTTTCGACTCGAACATCCGTGATCCCTTCATCCAAAAACATACCATTACTTTCAGCGCTTCCCACATTTTTCTTAACATCATGAATGTGATTATTAATTAGCTTGCTTCGTGGCTGAAGGCCAAGCATATAAATACCTCCTCCATCACTCAACGCGTTCATAATATGATGAATATGATTTCCATCAATGATATTTTCCTGACAAGGTGTAGTTTCCGTACTCCACATCCAACCAATCGATATTCCTGTATAAGGGAGATTAGAGATTTCATTATTTTTAATGGTTGTTTTTGAAGTCAATCCAGCCCATATGCCAACGGCACAATAAAATTGACTACCACAATTATTAATCCTACAATTCTCAATTGTATTTTCAGAAGCAACTTGTTCTGGAGCACTTTTATACCAATTTGTACCATTTTTCTGCCGATCTTGACCCTCACCAATCATAATCCCATTACCAGAAATATCATCAAATTCTGAATTTTTAATCATTGAGCGGCGACAACCTGCGCCCAATAAAAGGCCTGTCCCTCCTAAATTTTTAAAACGACAATTTGAAAAAACAAGTCCATCGCTCCAAATGGCTGAGACAGCCCCAGGAATTGAATTCCAATTCCATTCATTATTTTCCCTCCTTTGATCATAAAAAGTAGCTTGAATACCACAATACCCACCAGAAGGAATGCTCCATTTAGCATATTGAAACGTAATACCTTCGAATTGAATATTTCTAATGGGCTTATCCTCTTTCCCAACCAAAGAAACCAAACCTTCAGAAAGAGGTGTGACGATGTTAAATTTCGATGGATCAGTATTTTTGGGCAAATGGATAACAATTTCTCTTGTTTCCGGCAAGAAAACCCACTCAAAATCTAAATCAATAAATTCAAGCGCATTTTCCAAAAAGTACCTAGGATGGGGCTCCCAATTGTCAATGGTGAAAAAACTTGGACTTTTCGCACCAATATTATCAACAGCAATTAATTGGTTAGCATCTGCATTAATTTCCTTGACACCTATTCGCGTGATGGACCAATCATGCATAAAAACTAATTCGACATTCTTAGACTTGGAAGGAATCGGAAAATCGCCTTTCTCAAAATAGAAATTTGTTCGTTTATCTTCCCCCGCTTTTTTAACGCGTAGAAAATCAGTATTAGGGAATCGTGCGCGAGAAGCTCTTTTGCCATTCACAAATAACTCTCGAACATTTTGCAATCCAGGGGCCATATCGGACAATTTACAAGTCCAAAAACCGTCTTGTCTTTTTGACCAATTGGAAAGCTTAAGTCCACCTGAAATAACAGGTTTAGTTCCTTGCAAAGATTTGAAAGCTAAAGAAGAATTAGGTAAACTTGATTCAAAAGGTTCGAAAACAAGTGGTTTTGCGATGTTGTGAATCCCATCAGCAAGCCAAATGGTTACATTTTTATGCTGCCCTGATTTCAATAAATCATAGGCCATTTGTTTAGCCATTAATAGACTTTGAATGGGTTTTTCCTTGGTCCCTGGGTTTTGATTATTCCCTTTTGGTGAAACAAAAATATCCTTGGAATATAGTCCAAAAGAGAAAAACACACTGATGATGATGCTAATAATTACCTTTTTCATAATTAATTATTTATCTAAATCGTATTTCTTTCAATTCTAAATATTTCTCTTTTAATTTCAAATAAAAACATGGTAAGATAAAAAAATAATCCCCAGTCCCAAGATTCCAAGATTCCAAGAAGTGAAAATTTAATCCAACGCAGAAACAATTTATTGAAAAGGCTGTGTAATTATTTCAGATAAATGCCGGAGCAACTCAAAGGTATATTCCCCCATATTAGGTCCAAACCATCCCATCGTTTTCGGTTCATAGGCATCCAAGTAAAAGTATTTCCCGGGAATAATATAGCCCACATAACTCCCATTAAAACTAGTGACATTCGCATTAAACCCTTTGTTGGCCAATCCGTCTTTTAGTTGGCGCGCAAACTCCCCACTAAAGTCACATGGTGTGGTCAACCAAATAAGATTTCCTATTTTAATGACTTGCAAATACACATTTTCGGGCAATGGCATTAATTTTTTACTGAGCCAAGTGGAGAAATGCATGTTGGTCGTCAACCGAATGTTATAATCCGGCAAGTCCATTTTTAAACTCATCGCCGACATGTCAATTTTATCTTTTAGCTCCACCTTAGCTAAGTGAATCTCAAGGCTATCGGCCAGTGATTCCCCTATTTTTTTAGGCTTTTCAAATTCTTTTCCTTCCCCAGATGGACTTTGGCTGCCAACCGAGCCTCCACAGAAGATGGCAAGGTCCACAGACCCCTGTTCCATTTTTCGTTGCCAATAGCCCGGATAATCGGCACTGAATTGCATGTTATCTGCGCCAATGGTCGTAGCATGGGCCCCAAAAGAGCCAATCACAGCCCTTCGACCCGCTTTCTGCTGAATTGAAATGAAATTGAAATCATTGTTTTTAGTCCCCGTTTCGCCGATGAGCCTATTGCGGGTATAAGGAGCCGCATTAAAATACCCATTCCCAATCCGAGCAGGTTTTAGATCGGAGATTGCAGAGGTAACGGCCTGAACGATTTGCTGCACAAGCCATTGATTTATATGTGGATTTGCTTTCCCAGCAAATTGCTCGCCAATGAAGCCCGGACCCCAAGCCCCAATACTTGAATGTGTATGCGATGCCGAATAAAATACTTGGCTACGCAGAATCCCTTTCTTTTCAAGTAATAAAGTTACTTCGTCAATAATATTAGGGGGCATAATTAAAATGTCAGCTCCCACAATCACGACTAATTGTTTACCAACTTTAATCGCGGCTGCTTTCACGAAAATGCTATCATGCGTACCCGTGGCACTTTTTCCCTTGCGCGCACCAAAACCTGCTAAGGGTGCCTCTTTAAATTGGCCCACCTCGACACTATCCTTCGAATTCCCTACACTCGGCGTAATGCTCACTTTGGAAAATCCTGCTTCAACGAAATCAGTACTAATCAAACGCTTTTTCGTTAGGCTGTCCAACCTGGAAGATGTCGTTTGATAATATGTAGATTTAAAATAAGGGGTATGATCAACGCGACACGAAATTAAAAAAGATAGCATAATACAAACGCTACCTAATATGCTTGCAAAAACAAGCGTAATCCTTCTACTTTTTTTCATAAAGGAATTTGAATTAAAACTGATTTCCTAGCCCAATTTAAAACATTTTGATCAGTGAAAAACACCAATTAATTTTTATATCGAACGGAATCAATCACGCAACATAGGCCTGCTTGGAATATGACCAGGGCCCCCGTACCATACCAAAACCATTCCCCTCCTTGCATTTTTGAAATTCCAGCGTCAATAGCCAAAGATAAGCCGGCACCCGTTAAAATTAAGCCTCCAGCCGATTGAAGTAACCATCTTAGTTTTGTATTTTTTTTCATGTCAAATAATATTTACCCAAATATGGCTCTTTTAATATTATTTGCTAAATAACTTTTCAATATTTTGACTCATCGTAATGACTTAAAAACAGAATCAAAATCTGCCTAGCAGCAATCAAATAAGTACCCAAATGAAATCAGGTTCTACCTTAATTTTGAAAAGAATTAAGAATGTACAATATGGATTAGCTCGCCGATGGAACAACATCATCCAAAAAAATTGGCAGAATTGACAAACTCCCTATCGCCAAAATAGTTAAATATTCGCATTTTGTCTGACGATACGTGGTTCGGCATTGGAGTTATTTATACCTTTAACGCCTTTGATTTGGCAATAAAATTTCAGCATGATTTTCCTTACCTAAACGCATTGTTACCAAAATGGAAATGGCGAAATAAGCCATTATAATTTTGCTTGAATGTGCAAAAAAATGGTCCAAGCCAAACCAATCGCCAAAAAATAGCAGGATTGAAATCCCATAACATGCCTTAACTATTTCCCAAATAATCGAGGACTTATTCCCGTCCATAAAGTCGGTCAAGGCAAAAATGTAAATCAAGATAAAACCTCCATAAATAAATATATCAGGAGTCCCAATGACTGCGATGTTTTTAAGTAAATAGGCCGTTACTAAAAAAATAACCGCTATTTGAATCCAAACCCAATAAATGAAAAAAGATGACCTTTTTATGTAATATTTTTCAAAGTTAAACACATCATCAATTTTCGTTACGGGATATTCTTTTTCTACATCAGCAGGTCGCCAGCCGGTTGGATTAGTCCAAACAGAAACTTTATTTTTCCAACTAGAGGTACGCCAAGTATCTTGAATCAAGAGCCATAAGTGAATAAAATTTATTTTGATAGGATTCCAGGTGCGCATAGGTCGGGTTATCCCATAAACAGGAATTATATCGGCTCTTTCTTCTTGGAATGTACCAAAAAGCTTATCCCAAATGATGAATATTTGGGACATATTTTTATCTAAATATTCAGGGTTAAAGGCATGATGAACACGATGATGCGAAGGGGTAACAATCAAATGCTCCAGAAATCCCATGCGATTTATGTAGCGAGTATGATACCAAAATTGGGCAAAAAACTGGATTGGAGTGACCGTCGCGATAACCATAGACGAGATCCCTAAAAGAGCTGCTGGCAACATAAACAACGTGAATACCTTGACAAATGAAGAAATAGGCTGACGCACGGCACATGCTAAATCAAATTCCTCACTACTGTGATGCACAATATGGCTATTCCAGAAAAAATTATTCGCATGTTCAATCCGATGTATCCAATAATGTGAAAAATCAAGAACAACAAATGCGAAAATATACGTGGCCCATGTTGACTCAATATGTGTCAATGCCACTCGATCCTCAATCCACTGGTAACTTAAAATAGTGAAACTTAAACCCAATACGTTTTTCGTCACCATGGTAATGGAAGAAGTTAGGCTACTTGCCGTGTCAAGAAGATTCATCTTTTCTCCTTTAATGTAACGACCATACAATTTTTCCAACACAATAAATACCAAGAAAATAGGTATTATGATTAAAAGAATTTTGCCATATTTCTCCATACTATATAATTTAAAATTTGAACAATGAATCATTTTTAGAGGCAGTTCACGGAATTCAGGAACACTATACAAAATGAATCTTGTTAATTTTTGAAATTCGTTTAATTTAGACTAAACCCAAAAATAGTCATAAAGTTTAAAAACTCAATCGGCATCAATCAATGATCTTTCTATGTGAGTAAATGAATCATATTCATAAATGTCATGATTCATTGCAGCGCATTAAAAGAATATTTATATTTGACGAATATGAAGTACTAATCATAGTTCCTACGAAATTTGTACTTTGAAAAAACCTATCATGCTATGCGTAAATATCTATTATTAGTCATTTCTTTGACTATTTTCATAAGCTTTCATGTGCAAGCAGAAGATTATAAAGCTTCCATGTTTGGAATAAAATCCAATGGAACGACCATGAATACCAACTCAATTCAAAAAGCCATCGATTTCATCCATGAAAAAGGTGGAGGCCGACTCGTATTTTATGTGGGGCGGTATTTGACCGGAACGATCCAACTCAAATCCAATGTAACCATTCACTTAGAGGAGGGAGCTACGATGGTCGGATCTACCAATATCTATGATTACAACATCAATGGACCTCATTTCTCGTCACTAGTTACAGCCTACAAAGCGGAGAATATTGGATTAACTGGCAAAGGGGTGATCGACGGCCAAGGCCGGGATTTAGCTTATACCCTGTTGGACCAAGTACAAAAAGGAGTGCTTAAAGATGAACTAGCCAACGACCGTCCCGCGCTGCGTAGGCCCAAAGGCATTTACTTTCGGGAATGCAAAAACGTAGAAATTTCTGGCATCATGGTGAAAAATGCCGCCGAATGGGTTGTGGTACTTGATCAATGTGAAAATCTGAAAATTGACAAGATCACGGTCGACAGCAAAGCTTTTTGGAACAACGATGGAATCGATATCGTCGATTGTAAAAATGTAGTTCTTAGCAATTCATTTATTGACGCAAGCGATGACGCCATTTGTTTTAAATCGCATGACCCTACAAAGCTTTGTGAAAATGTAGTGGTGCGAAATAATGTGGCTAGGTCGAGTGCCAACGGCATTAAATTTGGAACAGTGACCTCAGGTGGGTATAAGAATTTTAAGATTGTCAACAATAAAGTATACGACACTTTTAGGTCCGCCATCACCATCGCCACTCCCGATGGAGGGGTGATTGACAATATTTTTGTCGACAGTTTATATGCCTATAACACAGGAAACTCGATTTACTTGAGAATAGGTGCTCGCTGGAACAAAGGCCGAACAGGTTCCATGAACAACATTACGATTCAAAATATGTATTGCGAAATCCCCAACACCAAGCCAGATGCTGGAAGAGAATACGAGGGGCCTATTGAAGATCT
>CAMBGA010000087.1 GCA_945866095.1 Spirosoma fluviale | reverse complement strand
TTAGTAAGTCCTAAGCATGTTAGAATGGTGGAACTTTTAATCTTGAGGTTCGCATTAATGGCATTTGTTCTGCATTTGGGTTTTATATTTTTGGCGAACAACGTTTTGTATTTTAAAGACTTCCAGCATAGTTACCTGAAGGCTATCTATACGCCTTTCAGTTTTATATTATTTTATGAGGTTTTGTTGTTAGTCATCATTATTCCCAAGTCGATTTCAGAGTTCATTGGCAAGCAATTTGAAGTAATCACCCTAATCACCTTACGAAGCTTTTTTCATGACATTGCAGATTTAGATTTTGAAAAATCTCTTTCCATCCAAGATGTCCATTTATTAAGTCTAGTATATGATTTAATTGCCTCCTTACTTATGCTGGCAGCTACGATGTTTTACTACAAACTATACAAAAATTCACACCGCTCCGATGCGATTAATGACATTCAACATTTTGTAGCCATCAAAAAAATCATGTCATTTTTAATGATGATTATTTTGTTTGTGTTAAGTTTTTCAAGTTTTTCCATGTGGTTGCAAGAATTATTTGCCGCCATGCAATCGAATCACAATTATCCAAATCCCGATACCGTCTTTTATGGCGATTTTTTCTCCGTGATGATTTTCATGGATGTCTTCCTGCTTATTGTTTCTTTCATGTATCACTTTTCGTTTTATTTGATCTTTCGAAACGCAAGTTTTATCATCACGACCATCTTACTTCGCATGTCACTGACAGCTGAAAAACCTGTTAATTATTTCCTCATTTTTGTTGGCTTTGCCTTCTCAATTTTGGCGTTCTTTTTGATCAATAATCGAAAAAATTCACAGACCTGACCTTTTCAATGCAAATGATAAAATTTGTTTGACGACGTATAAATTGATTCTAATTACATCTTATCACATAAATTCATTCCCTATATTTGAGATTCCAATATTTTGTTTTTTACCTTGATATGCAGATTTAAAAAGGGAAGGAAAAAGACAGGGAAAGTTTACAGTTTTTGATAATTAATTTTATTGTATCCATATAATGAAAACTAAGCTACACTTATATTTCCGAGGATTCATTGGATTAGTCTTCATCATGCTGGCTCAAATGCAAACAGAAGCTCGTTTCTCAGTCAATAACTTGACAGATTCCAGTTCTTTTAAACAATTCAAAGGATCTGTTTTGGACAGTAAAACAAAGAATGAACTAATTTTTGCGAGCATTACAGTCTCCGGAACAAGCATCTCGACCATTAGCAATAGTGAAGGAAATTTTTCGATTAAAATTCCAACAGAAAAGCAGAATTCAAGCCTTATCATTTCATTTTTAGGATATAATAATAAGGTTGTTCCAATTAAAGAACTAAAGCCAGAAAAAAATGTGTTGTATTTGGAACCCAGCAATACCATGCTCGAAGAAGTGGTTGTCAATGTGAGGGATGCAAAAAATATATTTTTAGGGGTATTAAGTAGTCGATTACAAAATTATGGGAATGAGCCTATTCAAATGACTGGTTTTTATCGAGAAACGATTCGAAAACGGCGTACCTACGTCTCCCTCTCTGAATCCATTGTTAATATCCAAAAACAGCCCTTTTCAACAGTTAAGCAAGAACAAATCGATCTTTTTAAGGGAAGAAAAAATGCGGATTACATCAAATTAGACACCGTAAATTTTAAATTACAAGGAGGTCCTTTTTCCGCTTTATTCCTTGATTTAATTAAATATCCCAATTTTATATTTTCAGAACATGCATTCGACCTATATGATTTTAGTTTGGAGGATATCACACAAAATAACGATAATCAAGTGTTGGTTTTAGCATTTAAACAAAAACCAAGCAACGAAAATCCGCTCTATTACGGCAAAATGTATATCGATGTGAAAAGTCTTGCTGTCATCAGTGCTACGTTCCATCTCAATGTAGCAGATAAAGCGATGGCAGGACTTCAATTCACGCGTAAAAAACCTGTTGGCGTTGATGTTTATCCCACAGAAGTTCGATATCAAGTTAACTACCGACAAGAAAATGGCCAATGGATTTTTGCTTATTCACGTGGGGATTTGACATTTAAATTAAATTGGGACAAAAAAATATTTAATACAATCTACAGCACGTCATTTGAAATGGCCGTCACCGATTGGAAAAAACAGGACACCAAAGAGATTCAAAATACTCAAAAATTGACCTCCAATATAATTATCTCAGATAAAGTTTCCAGTTTAGCTGACCCAGATTTTTGGGGAGAATATAATATCATAGAACCGGAAAAATCCATTGAGTCAGCCATTCGAAAAATTCAACGAAAAACGTTGAATGAGCGTTCAATCGATTAAAAGATAATTTTAAAGAATAGCAATCAACTCTTCATAGTTGTGCGTCTAACGCTCCGATAATTTTAGATAGTCCCAGTAAGCCGTCCGGATTTTATTCCTATTTTTATAAAATTATCATCAAGCCATGCGGAAATCATTTACATTCATTTTGCTGTTTTTCTCCTTAACGAGCCTAACTGAAATCAAAGGTCAATATGACGCCCAAGCGAAAAGAGTGATAATTCATCGAGATGAATGGGGAATTCCACATATCTATGGGAAGACCGATGCGGATGCCGTATTTGGCCTGATGTTTGCCCAATGTGAAGATGATTTTGCGCGTGTAGAAATGAATTATATTGAAAAATTAGGTCGAATGTCCGAGGTCAAAGGAGAAAAAGAGCAGGCCTATGATTTATATATCAAATTGATCATTGACGCAAATGAAGCCAAAGAAGAATACAAAACAAGCCCTCTTTGGCTAAAAAAATTATTGAATGCCTATGCAGACGGGATCAATTACTTTTTAAAGAGGCATCCTGAAATTAAACCTCGGTTAATCACCCATTTTGAGCCTTGGTTCCCTTTATTATGGACAGATGGTTCCATTGGCGCCATATCGACTGGCGACATAACAGCAAATGAAACGGCCCTTTTTTATGGTTTGACAAAGCAATCGGCCCAGGTAAAATACCAAAACCCGGATGAAAAATTAACCGGTTCAAACGGTTTTGCGGTAGGGCCTTCCCTTTCGTCAACTGGGAATTCACTCTTGTACATTAATCCCCACGTAACTTTTTATTTTAGACCTGAGGTGCATGTCAACAGTGAAGAAGGATTATCTGTGTACGGAGCCGTAACTTGGGGCCAATTCTTTGTCTATCAAGGATTTAATTCTTTTAATGGGTGGATGCATACCTCTTCTCAAGTAGATGTGGCAGATGCATATGTTGAAACGACAAGAAATAACCGAGGAACCATGGAATACCGCTTAGATGGGAAATGGATTCCATTTAAAACGAAATGGGTTTCCCTCGGCGCACGTAGAATTAAAACGTATCACAATCACCGGGGTCCTATTCTAGCCGCTAGAAATGGAAAATGGATTTCCGTTCGCTCGTATAATCGGGCCAGAAAAAGTCTGATTCAAAGTTGGCTCAGAACCAAATCAACCGGTTTTGCCGACTTTAAACGTATCATGGAAATGCGTGCGAACACCTCCAATAACACCATTTATGCAGATAATAAAGGAAATATAGCGTATTGGCATGGTAATTTTGTACCTCGTAGAGAGCCTACTAAAGATTGGGGCTCACCCCAAGATGGAACCACATCCAAGAATGATTGGAAAGGACTTCACCCTTTGGAAGAAATCGTGCACAGCTATAATCCTGCCACGGCTTGGATTCAAAACTGCAACTCCACCCCTTTTACAGTTTCTGGTGCGTCTAGCCCAAAAAGAACCAATTACCCAGCATATATGGCGCCTGATGGGGAAAATTTTCGTGATCGCAATGCGGTTCGTCTATTTTCACAAACCAATAAATTAGACTTAACGTCTTTAATCAGTCTAGGATATGACCGACGGTTAATGGCTTTTGAGGTATTAATCCCATCACTTGTACAAGCAGCTTCCCAAGAATCGGATTTGACTGAGGTCTTGAAAGAATTAAAAAATTGGGATTTCAATGCCTCCACATCTTCCATTGCGCAAACAATAGCCGTCCGCTGGGGTCAAAAAATCATGACTAAAATTCCCAAAACCAAACTATTTGGAGGTGAAACGGATGTTGTTCAAGACATTGAAAAATATGCGCGCTCAGGTTCAAAACAGGAAATGGTCCAAACACTCAGAGAAGTGATGGCTGATTTAGAAAAGGATTTTGGGACATGGCGATTGGCTTGGGGAGAATTGAATCGTTTCCAACGAATTTCTAATCAAGATGTTAATATAGTAGATGATGAAAAGCCGAGTATCTCAGTTCCCTTTACCTCCTCTGCTTGGGGCCAACTCCCCTCCTATACAAGTCGCTCGATCCAAGGATCAAAAAAATGGTATGGCGTCAATGGAAATAGTTTTATTGCCGCAGTAGAATTTGGCCCTAAAATAAAGGCCTATTCATTGTTGGCAGGTGGTGAAAATGGAAATCCTAGTTCCCCTCATTTTTTCGATCAAGGCCAAATGTATTCCGAAGGAAAATTCAAAGAGGTCTATTTTTATCAATCAGATGTAGTAAAACATGCCGTTAAGTCCTATCATCCCTAAATTTTGAATTTTTTATTCAACAATAAATTGACTCATCGTCAAATTTTTTTAAAGGGTTTAAAAATTGAAAAAAGGTTTGCTTCAAATCAAAGCAAGCATTCAAGTAAAATGTCCTCATGAAATTTTTCTATTGGATTACAAGCAGTAGCACATTTTAAGGACTATTGTTAATACTCCTTAGGGTAGAAAATGATGCAAAAAAACACCCTATTTAGAAATAAAATAGGGTGTTTGATGTTCAAATATTTGACATTAATTTTATGTAATGGCAAAAAGAAAATTTACCAAGGTTTACCAGTGCCTTGAAGCAGCCATGGCTTTGCCCATTGATTGTTTTTCCCTCTACTCCCCCCAAAGGTAACTTGAAGTTTATCTACTGCTTTATTTACCTCTGCAGCATTGAAATTTATTTCATTATTTCCATAAGTAAAACGAACGGCAACCACAGGTTCAGGCGAAGCTGGCCCTGTTTTTAACTCAGGGAACCCCGTTCTTCTATAATCAAACCATGCTTCTCCTGCATTTGTCCACGATGAAATCCATTTCTGCTCAATAATTTGCTTCAAAGTGCCTGCATAAGCCACATCTGTATTTGTGATAAATGAGGAATATCTACTTCCAACACCCCATGTATCCAAGGAAAGTTTAATGGCCTGCTCATAATTTGATTTAGCTTGACCAGCGGCCCAACCATTTAGTGCTGCTTCAGCTAAGATAAACTGTACTTCTGACGCTGAAATTATTCTCGCTTTTAAAAGTCCGCCTGATTTACCTCGATAAACATCTGCTAGTTGAGAAACATGTTGATTTTCTAATTGTTGTCCAGGTGTTGGATTTAAATTGTACTCACTTGGTTCCATCAAAGCAGTAGGGACACCTACGAATCTGGATGTATCCAATGTCCTACCTAAAATTTTTGGATTATAATGTCTAGTAAACTTTGCTCCAGACCCTATTTCGGTTAAATATCGAGCGTCTGAAAAGGACCTAGTGCCAGTTTGAAGGACTCCATTTTTTCTAATGAATGGATCAACTGCTACGGTAAGCGAATTGTCCTCTACCCATTTACAATGGACTGCACGAAACCAAATTTCTAAGCGTGGATCTTTATCCTTAATTAGTTTATTTAAAAGAGTTGAGGAAGGTTTAATTCTCCTGAAATTTGAACCTTGATCAAAATCCGCCGCAGAAGGCCATGAGTCTGATTGTGCAGCACCAATATAATCGAGCGCTAGATCATCCGAAGCGCTTTTAAAATATACCCCTGATTTATATACAGACTCAATCGTTTTTTTAGCTAAATCAGGAAGTTTTGAAGATATCCTCATTGCATACCTTAACAGAAGCGAATTGGTAAATTGATGCCATTTAGTCGCATTTCCAGCAAAGTAAAGGTCATAGGCTGGTAGAACTCCAACGAAATTCCCTGCTTCAAAAATTTTAGAGGCATTCTCAAGATCCTGAATAACCCCTTTATAAATGGTCTCTTGGCTATCATAGGCTGGATATTCAAATTTACTTCCTTCTTGATCACCTTTCAAAGCATTCGTGTAAGGAGCATCTCCCCATAAGTCGGTAACTGTACCAAATAAAAGGCCACGCATAGCTAAATGCACTCCCATATGAAATTTCGATCCTGATTTATCAGCGAGCTCTCCAAGGTATCTGTTTGATCTAAGTAACGTATAATAACCATTCCAATCTTGCAAACCCCAATCATACTGATTATGACCAGTCCACCATCCATCTTTTTGTGTGTGTTGAACGGTCCCAGCAAGTTCTTGATAACCTAAATTTAGATTCGCTAAAGCATAGCCTCTTAAAATGGAGGGCATTAATAGATTAACATTTGCCTCCGAAGTAGAAATACCGTTTGGATTTTTATTTAATTCTTCAAGGTTACTACAAGATGCCAATATAAATACTCCCGTAAAGAGTATAAACTTGTTTAGAATTGTGTGATAATTTTTCATAAGATCTATATTTATTTATGAATTTTTAAGTGACGATTAAAGAGTAAAATTTAATTTAAAACCATAGGATACAGTCCAAGGCTGAACGTTTTGCAATTCTAGACCTTGTCGGAAAATATTTTGTGTATCTCCTTGTTTACTACCCGTAATCGTGAAAGCTCTCTCTGGATCTATTCCATTATTTGCTTTGGTCCATAAAATTAAATTTCTAGTAAACACTGAAATGGTGGCAGCTTTAAATCCTTTTATTTTTGGCAAATCATAGCTCAATGCTAATTCACGCATTTTAAGAAAGTCCGCGTCGAAAGTGACTTGTTGATTATAACTCCAAGAAAACATATTGGAGGCCTGAATCATACTTGTTCCTGGGCCACCTAAATGCTCTCGGTAAACACCTGGTGATGTTTCAATCACACCAGGAATAAATACACCATCAAAATTTGTACCGGTACCAAGGGCAATCGGGAAGCCACCGGTTTCTTTTGTGTATCCACCAATTCTTGGAAAATTACCATTTTGGGGTATTATGTATTTTTCAGGATTAGATTTTAGTAGCGCTACAAGCTGATCTGGGGTGTATAAACCACCTTGAATTAAATTATCAATCTGTAATTGTGACTTCCAATTGGATCCTCCATAACGATAGGAGAAAGATTGATATTGACCGCCAACTCTCCAATCAAAGCTGCTTTGAAGATTCCATCTTCCATAACGGAGATTTGATTGAATTCCAATAATAACATCTGGATTAAAGTTACCCACTTTTATTCTGCTCTCCCTGGCATTTTCAGGAATCCAAGAGCCTTGTGGTGTTAGTACAGGCCAATTATGATATGGAGAGGAAGGGTTATTTACTTTTCTATATCCACGGCTGTATAGATCACCTATATCTTGACCAACGAAAGTTTGAGCACCTCCATTATTATCATCCCATAAAGTGATGAAATTCATACCAGGAGTTAAACTTTCTAAACGTGTCCGCATTCTTGTTAGATTTACGTCAAGGTTCCAAGTAAGACCGCTCTGTGTTTTAATTGGCGTTCCTCCAATCATTATTTCCCATCCTCTACTAGAGATTAAACCTGCATTGATTTGCTTGGCGTTAAATCCTGAAGAAGAAGGAGATTGCACATTAAGTATTTGGTTGGTATTCTCTTCGTAGAAATATGTTCCCTCAAATCTGAATCGATTGTTAAATAGATTTAAATCTAAACCGAATTCTTGAGATGAATTAATTTCTGGCCTTAGGTTCGGATTTAACAAGGTTCCTGGGAAAGTATTGGAAACCAAATTACCCCATGAATCTGTTCCTAGTACGGGTTCTAACGCGTAAGGATTTGTATCGTTTCCGACCTGAGCTATACCTCCCCTTAATTTCAATAATGAGACATAGCTTGGTAAATTAAAGGTTGAACTAGCAATCCAACTTAAAGACGCGGAAGGATAAAAATAAGATCTACTTGCCACTGGCAGGGTACTAGACCAGTCATTTCTTGCGGTTAGATCTAGGTATAGTTGATCTTTAAATCCGATTGAAGTAGTTGCAAACACACTATAAATCGCCTTATTTCTAATACTGTTATTGTATCTAATTCCAATAGGGGTAATGTTAGAAATATTGTAAAGGTTTGGTAATATTAGGCCCACTCCCGGAGCACTACCCATGTAAAGATCGGTCGATTTTTGATTCATTAAATTTCCTCCACCTGTAGCGGTAATGTTGAAATTATTGAATTTCTTATTGAACGTTGTTAAAAATTCAAGATTAGATTCTTGATTAAATAAATCATTTAAGTGATAACCTCCCTTTCTTTCTCTAGTATAAGAGTAAGGTATTTTTGTTTCCCTGTTCTCTTGATAACTGTCAAAACTTGCTCGAAGTTGGGCTGTTACATTTGGGTGTAATTTATACTCAGCCTTGACATTACCAAATACTCTATCTCTAGTATATCCATTTAATAAATGATAGGCTAAAAAATATGGATTGTCCATACTGCTATTTTCTGGATAATTTTGCTGTATACCTTCTTGACCAGGCCTCCAGACGTTTTTCATTTTCAGAACATCAATATGAGACCAGTTGTAAACTGCCTCAAATGGGTTACCGCCTCTATTTCCCGTAGAATTTCGACTATTTGAGTTAGATCTAGATATATTGATATCCGTTGTAATTTTTAATTTACTAGAAAGGTCATATGCAGATGAAAAAGAAATATTATTTCTGTAGAGGTCTGAATTGGGGATTAAACCATTATGAGTCATGTTTGTATAAGCCAGTTTGTAATTTGTCTTATCGGTAGACCCAGATATTGAAATAGAATTCGTGGAGGTAATTCCCGTTTCTAAGAAGTTTTTCATATTATCCTTGTAGGATCTCATTTCTGTCGGTGTACCAACCCCATTGGCGTCTCGAGGTGAATCCCATTGAACAGCTTTATTTCCTTTATCTAATTCTATACCTGCCCAATATTCTGATCGCTCATCCAATAAACCAACCCTATTTCCATTCGAATATTTATAGTGAAAATCCAGGTATCGGTATGGACTTTCAAAAACATTGCTTGAGGAAAAATTAACGGACATCGCTTCTCCTTTTTTACCTTTTTTCGTATTGATGATAATCACTCCATTACCTGCCCTCGATCCGTATAATGCTGCAGCAGAAGGGCCTTTTAGTACGGAAACACTTTCAATGTCGTCTGGATTTAAGTCAGAAATTGGATTACCGTAATCTACCTCGTTTCGATCTCCTAGCACCCGCATGTTGCTCATCGAATTTTGAACAGGAACTCCGTCGATAACAAAAAGAGGCTGATTATCACTCGAAAGAGAGGTTGCTCCTCTTATGACGATGCTTGTTGAAGACCCAACTACGCCCGTCTGATTTACCTGAACACCAGCTACTCTTCCTGCCAATGCATTAACTACATTTTCTTGGGTGACAGTTCTTAGGGCATCCCCTTTTACTTTGCCAACCGAATATCCCAATGATCTTTGTTCACGGGAAATACCTAATGCGGTAACCACGACTTCTTCCAATGCTTTGTTGTCAACTTTTAAGGTTAAATTCAAGTTGGTTTTATTCCCTACAAGCACTTCCTGTGACTCATATCCAACAAAGCTAAATACTAAAGTTGCTTTATTGTCTGGTACAGATATTGTATAATCACCATTTGAATTAGTTGTAGTACCACGAGTTGTACCTTTAATGGAAATACTTACACCTGGAAGTTTTTCTCCCTTTTCATCTATAATTGTACCTTTTATCGTTTGGTCAGCAGCAATGACTACATCCATCTTTGCCCGCTTCGCATCTAGTGCTTGATTGGGATCCACATCTTTTACCGATAATACAATGCCATCTTCTATGCCCCGGAAGGAAATATTTAATGGGCTTAAAAATGCGTCAAGCACTACAGCCAAAGATTGATTTTTTGCTTTTATGGAGGTGATTCTTTCTACTTGAATGACCTCTGAACTGTAAATAAACTTTACATCAGCTTCTTTCTCTAATTTCGTTAAAATTGTTTTTAAAGATTTATCCTCGAGACTAATACTAATCGTTGTTTTCAGTTTGTC